>JBFMCE010000005.1:0-60776 GCA_040754655.1 Bdellovibrionota bacterium
CTTGACGGTAAGGACGAGCCTATTCGAGTGACGATTTTTTATAGAAATTTTGTAGATTTGGTAGCGGGGGTAGGATTTGAACCTACGACCTTTGGGTTATGAGCCCAACGAGCTACCAGGCTGCTCCACCCCGCGATCAAATTGAGTTGTATAGACCTTGTAGACATCTGCGGCGCTTGTGTCAAGGCTGTAATGCACTCAACTCCAATAAGCGCTCAAAATCTTTACGTTTCAGCAACCGGTACTCACCCGGCTCAAGGCCTTGTATCGAAATATCACCAATGGCTGTTCGCACGATGCGATCGACCAATAATCCCTTGCGATTGAGAAGCTCGCGCAGGTCAAGGCCAGAGCCTTCAATGACTTCAAGTTTAAGCCAGCTCTTGCTTCTTAGGCTTTGCTCCACTCCGAATGATGCAAAACGAACCACCCCTTCAGCGGTGAAGAAGCCATTCTTCAAGAACTCAAGTTCCTCGCGTCCTGGGTGACCCTTGATCTTAACCATATACACTTTTGGAAGATTGCGCGCCTTGATCACCTGATCCGCGATCGCGCCATCATTCGTCAAGAGCATAAGGCCTTCCGAATTGTAATCAAGCCTTCCAACCGGGATCACACGTTCGTTCAGTCCTTTGAGAAGCAGGCCCAAGTGGCGTCTTCCCTCAGGATCCGCAAGCGATGAAATCACTCCTTTGGGTTTGTAGAGTGCGATGTAAGAAGGTTCAACCTCAGTGAAGATGAGCTTTCCGTTTACCTTGATTTTATCTTTTTCAGGATCAGCCTTGGTTCCAAGTTCGCTGACAACGCGTCCATTGACGGTCACCGCGCCTTCAAGAATCAAGATCTCAGCATTTCGACGCGAAGCGATTCCTGCGCGGGCAAGGATCTTTTGCAGGCGTTCTTTTCCCGATTCCGCTGATCTCGTTCGAGCAGTGGTCTCGATATCTGTGGCCTTGGTTGGTTGAGCCGATGGCCCGGTGGTTCGTGCCACCGTTTTGGGCTTTACCACTGGAGGAACTCGCACAGAAGTCTGATAAGCGCTCTTTTTCCAAGGGCCCTTGGTCATTCGAGGGCGGTCATCGCGAGAACGCCTTTCATCGCGGTATGGCCTGCGCTCATCGCGATCTCTTTTGGGAAATCGTCGCGGACCTCTATCTTCTCGAAATCCGGTTTCTTCCCGATCTTTTTTAAAAGACCGGCGAGGACCTCTTTCATCTCGAACCCTGGCTTCCCCGCGGTCTTTTCCACCAAAGCGCCTAGGGCCTCTGTCTCCCCGAAAATCTCGATCCTCACGAAAACCCCCTGGCCGGCGTCTTGGGGGTCTCTCTTCTCGTGGTGGCCGGTCCTCACGAAACCCTCTGCTTTGGCGGTGTGGGCTTTCTTCATTACGAGAGTAGCTTCCCATTCTTCTTGGAGGGCGCTTTTCGTCACCGCCATACCGAGGCGAACGCTCAGGCGAGCGTTCCGATCTCGGAAAAGGTCTTCCTTCTCTTCGTGGTCTGCGCTCATCCGGGCGTTCAGACCTTGGAAACGATCTGCTTTCTGTTCGAGACCTGCGTTCGCCAGACCGCTCTGGCCTTGAAAACGACCTGCCTTCAGCTCGCGGACCTTTACTGTAAGGCCGCGCAGTGCCTTGCGAAGAACGCTTTCGTACTACCTTTTTCATATGAAACTACTTCCTAGCGGGGTTTAAATCTAGAGCTCTGGTTCTCGCTCAATTTGATCGTTCGAGTCAAGCTCTTCTTGCTGTTCGATCTTCGCCGTCGTGATGGCATCGGCTAAAGCTTCTGCATTTACGACCGCGACGTTTGACTCTTCAATGGCTTGAGAGATCATCGAAGCATGCCTCTCCCATTGGGCTTCTTCAGCCGCCGCTACGAGCTCTTCCGAAGGTTGGTGCTCTTGGGCTACGCTGGTCATCGTCGATGGGTCGAGAACCACGCCCTCTGTGGCTGTGACGCTGTTCATTTGAATCACAAACTCTGAATCTGAGACGACGGTTGAGGTCGGAACCGAACCGATTGGAATGATGTTGTCGTTTTCATCAAGCGTAAGCCCTTGAAGCGCGAGCTCGGTAAGCTTGGCGTTGCGTTTTTCTTGGGCTTTTTGCTCTTCAAGGAAAGAAGTCGAGGTAGGAATGCTAGCGATTTCGCTTCGCAGCTGTTCCAGCTCATCATCGATCTTAGAGTCGTCAAAGAGTATCTTGTCAGAGCTTGCGATCATCTTTGAGAACTCTTGCATTGAAGATTGGACCTGTTCTTCAATCCCAACCTCACTTGCGGCAACCATGGCTTCAACCTCATGAAGCGCCGGCAAGGCTTTGATGTCTTTCAGGTTAAAGAGCTCTAAAAACTCATGGGTTGTGCCGTAAAGCATGGGTTTGCCTGGCAGCTCTGAACGGCCCGAGATGCGAATGAGATGTTTTTCCATCAAATTCCTCAAAACATAACCGCTGTCGACCCCCCTCACTTGATCGATCTCATCCTTGGTGCAGGGTTGTTTGTAAGCGATGATCGCAAGCACTTCCATGGTGGTGCTTGAAAGTTTAAGAGGTTGGGTTTTGACCATCTTTCTCAAGACCGAACTCATGTGGGGCTTGGTGCGCAGCTGGAAACCTAAGCTGACTTCGGCGATCTCGACTCCCCGATGGTCGGAGCCGAACTCTTCACGAAGCTTTGCCATGAGCTTTCGGTAGACCGCCAAAGAGACCTCCGGGTTGATGATCGAGCGAAGCTTGGGCAAGCTTACCGGTTTGTCTGACATGAACAAAATAGATTCCATTGAAGCCATCAATTCAGCTTGCTGGCCGTCAGAAAGGTCAACGTCGGCTTCGTTTGACTCTAGGTCAGCGTCAGCATCGGCGACCCCTTCGACCAAGCCCTCATTCTGCGCGAGTTTGAGCAACTCGTCTTCATCGAAAGGCTTTTGGCTTTCTTGGTCTTCGCCCTCGGCGAGTGAGGAAACGGTTTCGTTCTTTTTTTCTTCGTTCAACTGATCATCCATGTACAGCAAGCTCCTCAATGCGTTTTGCGTTGTATTGGAATCCTGTCATCAGCGTCGGATCAAGCTCGGAAAGCGCGTCGGTGAGTGTGAGATAGATCGAGCCGAAAGTCTCGTTTTGATAGAGTTTCAGTTTCTTGAGCCGTGCGATCTCGAGTAGCGCGATGAATGTCACGATGATTTCCGTGCGATCGGGTTCAGGAGAAAGAATGCTTGCAAACTCGGTCAGCTCACCGGGCTTCAAGATTTTTGCGAGCTGAGCGATGCGTTCAGGAATCGACGTAGGTTCGCGAATGATGATCTTATTGCGTTTTCTCGAGCGTTTGAGCACGTCTTGGAACACTAGGGTGAGGCCCGTGATGTCGAGTTCTTTCCATACCGTTTGTTTCTCGGGCGGAAGCACTCCAGGGCGCGTGAAGATGTCGCGCCCCAAGACCGGAAGTTCTACGAGTTGGCGAGCGGTCTCTTGAAATCTCTTGTACTCAAGCAGCCTGCGAACAAGTTCTTCTTCGCTCGCTGGGGCGTCTTCTTGGGACTCAGCGCCTAGCGCGTCGTCGGAAGGCAAGAGCCTCTTTGATTTCAGGTGAATGAGCGTCGCGGCCATGACCAAGAACTCACTTGCGACATCAAAGTTAAGCTCGCGCATCAGTTCAATGTATTGAACGTATTGGTCGGTAATACGGTGCAAACTGATCGCCGAGACATCCATCTCATTTTTTTGAATGAGAAAGAGCAGCAAATCGAGCGGTCCTTCGAACTGATCTGTTCTAATCTTGAGTAATTCCATAAGCCTTATATAAGCTATCTGGCTGCAGAGTAAAATAACAAGGAGCAGTGAGTCAAAGTTTAAAGAATTTTAAGGGGTTGTCCTTGTCTCTTAAAGAACCGGAACCCCTACGACATTCAACAATCCGACCCAGATTCCAATCGAAAGATTCCCTAAATAGGTGATCGGAACAGCCAAGATATTTAGACCCCCGCTCCATAGCAACGCAAGCAAGATAAAAAAACTATACGCCTGCATGCTTTCGTACTTGCGGGTAGCATCATAAGATAAAAAAGATTGAACCATTTTTGATCCATCCAATGGCGGAAGTGGGATCAAATTGAAGATTGCCAGAGCATAATTGATAAAAATAGCCGCCTTGGCCATTTCGCCCAGGGGTTCAAAAAGGTAGAAGTCTCGAGGAACAAATGCCCAGAAGAGCACGAGCAGCATCGCGCTGAAAAGCGCTAAGATAACATTTGCCGCCGGGCCGGCAAGCGAAACCAAAAACAGCCCGCTTCGATAGGGACGAAGGCGATTGTAATCAATTGGAACAGGCTTTGCCCAGCCGAAGAGCAAATTCATGCCGGTGAGCATGTTGATCATGGGAAAAAGAAGGGTACCGATAGGGTCAATGTGAGGGATCGGATTGAGCGTGAGCCGTCCTAGGCTCTTTGCGGTATCATCTCCATGGCGTTTCGCGACAAAGGCGTGAGCAACTTCGTGAAAGACAATTGCCATCAAAAATGGCACCATTTGCAAAAAGACGACTTGAAGGCGTTCAACTCCCATAGTTTTGAAGACCTTATCGTAAACTTGGGTAAACAACCACAAGTTCTTTGGAGGCAAGATGATGAAAGCTATCGGTATTTTTTCAATTCTTTTGAGCTTAGGAATGTCAGCAGCGATCCCTTCTCGCGGATACTCTTGCGACAAACACAAACGAGCTTGCGCAAAAGGCGCAAGCTGTGGCGCCGACAAAGCCTGCAAGGGCGATTGCAGCAAGAACTCACAAAATTCTTCTTCTAAAGAAGGTTGATTTCCCCGGGGTGCTGAATCTTCATTCAGTGTCAGACTTGGGATGATGCTTTTTGAGCGTCTCGTGGAGGTGCGCCGTCGAGACGTGACTATAAACTTCTGTAGTTGAGATGTCGGTGTGACCCAAGAGCATTTGAAGGGTCCTTAAATTCATTCCCGCTTCCAAAAGATGGGTCGCGAAGGCGTGGCGCAAGACGTGAGGCGAGAGTTTTGAGTCTATTCCGGCGCGTTTCCCGTACTTCTTGAGGAGCTTCCAAAAACCCTGACGCGTGAAGCCCTTGCCCTGGCTCGAGAGAAACAAGTTTGAAGGAACAGCTCCTGGGTCGCGAATGCGCTCCGGGCGGATGTGCTCGAGGTAATACCTCACAAGCCTCGTTGTTTCCGCATCGAGTGGCACTATCCTGGATTTCCCCCCCTTTCCCAAGATACGCACGATCCCGGTCTCAAGGTTCACCTCATCTGGCTTGAGATTCGTCAGTTCCGATACTCGAAGCCCCGTGGCATAGAGAAGGCGTATCATCACCGTATCAGCGATGTTTTGCTCAAGCGCCGGAGCCTCGAGCAGGGAGCTCACTTCGTCTGCCGACAAGGTTAAGGGAAGGGGAGCGATCCCCTTCGAGGCCTTGATGTCTTGAAAGGGATTTTCCTCGACCCAGTTCTCTTGTTTGGCGAATTTGAAAAAGAGTTTGAGAGAAGACACCTTTCTCGCCCGACTTCGGGCCTCGACTTGCGATCTTGCAAGCCAATCAAGATAAGCCTCGGCAACCGATTTCTTGGCGGAACTCCGAAGATCGCTTTCATGCCATCCGAGAAACTGGCTCACATCCCGCGAGTAAGCCTCGATGGTCTGAAGACTCAGGCCGCAGTCGAGCCTGAGATAGAGGGTAAATTTTTCCAGTTTGTCTTTATGGTCTCTGTTGAGTTCGTTCACGCCACCCTTGATTTTGCCATGAACAAAGTGACCTAGGAAGTTGCATCTGGAATGCCCCGAAGATAGACTGCTAATGGGGGATCGGTTCATATGATTAGGGCTCTCGCTCTTGGTTTGGTGGTTTTGGTATTTTCGGCCTGCTCAACGGTTTATCCCTTGAAGAGCATGGCGAAACGCACTTCGGATCCGAGAGTTTTTCGGAGTGATATCCGGGTCGATACCGCGAGTCGCGACGTGGGCAAGCTGCAAAAGATAGCTTGGGCCGCGTATTCGGTGAATTTTGATTGCGCGAACGAGTGCGGCTACGCCGAAGAAGAGCAGAAGGCTTTGGCAAAGGAAATCGCTGAGACGAGTTTTGCGGCGCTCGACCGCGAAATCAGGAAGGCCTTGTTGAGCCACGACCCGGCGGTTTCTCGTTCGGTGCTTGATACCGCTTCGACCGTGCGTCTCGCGGCTTTCGCGCAGGAAATCAAGACAGACTCTTATCGAAGCACGGTAAACCGTTGGCTCGCCAAACTTGGTCTCAATAAGAGTTCAGAGATCAAAGCTACTGCGCAGAATCTAAAATACCTCGATCCTTCAGAGATCGGCTGGTCGGGGGAGGAAAGTCTCGCGAAACTTGGCCAGAGCCTTGGTGTCGACGGAGTGCTCGTAGGGCATATTCGAGTGTCCGTAGATTCGCCAAAGGAATCAGGCGCTGAAAAGAGGTCTGCGCTTAAAATCCAGGGACCGAAAGTCTGGATTTTTTCGGCGACCTCGGCAAAAGCAATCGCGATGGCTGAACTTCGTCCGAACTGGCAGCTTGATCGGCAGTCGTCTGATGGTCAGAGTTTAGACTGGACAGGGCTTGATGATGTGGCTTCGGGATTTAGTAGCAGGGTGGCGCAGGCTCTTAAGGAATAGTTCGGCGGTTTGATTTCCAAGGCAATAGACCTACACACATAAAGAAAAAAAATGGGCCGGAGGTGTATTCTCCGGCCCTAATCACGAGAACCGACCTTTGGTTTGCCCGTCAAAGGGTGTTCTTTCTCGTCTTATCTCCAGTTCGCATTCACATTCGCTTCCACTGACTGTCGTTCTTGTGGCTTAGAACTTCGCTCTGCTCAACTTGCCACCCGCTTCTGCTTGGCCGCTTCAACTCCAGCTTTCAACTTTTCGCAGGAGATCTCTTTTCGTAGCTCTTAGAACCTTACAAACACACCGTGATAACCGCTGTTTTGGTCGCCAGAGGTGTAGATCAATACGCCGCCAGACACAGGGTATGAGCCTGGGGTGTTTGGTGGCAAGACTCGAAGGTCAAAGGCCAATCCAACGCTCTGCGTGGATGAGCCTTGAGGCAATCCGTGCAGGTTTGCTTGTACAAATTGGGGTGGCAGATCGATGTGACCGTAAGCGGTCCCGATCGATTGACCTGTTTGCGTGATGTTCATCGCTAAGGTCGCACCGGCAACGAACTGTGAATTTCCGGTATAGAATACCGTGTTTCCTGCAGGGCTGCCGACATAAGCGCCAGGGCTTAAGACTCCAGTTCCAGTAGGTCGGCTTGGATGTGAGAAACACTCGCAACCAAAACCACCGCAGTAAGCGTAACCCCAAGCGCCGCCGCCTAAGTTGCAGAAGCCGCCGTTTGCGGTGTTGCCAGTCAAGAGACCTCCTACGATCGCAAGGCCGCTGTGGTAAACATTGGTATTGGTACTCGAAAATCCGATTCGCATTCCGCCGCCAGGAAGGGGCTGAACATTGCCGACATAGCCAGCAGGGCCACCTGGTCCGCCAGGACCACCGGGCAATCCTTCTTCTTCATCACCACCGCAGCTTGTGACGGCTGCCATGATCGAAAATAAGACCGTCAATCGCACTACAGTTTCTAATAAACGCTTCATGTTCCAACTCCTCCTCAGGAACTCTCACAACTTCAACTCAGAGTGAGGTAGTGCAACGGTAGTGCCAAAATGACACAGGGCATTGATTTGAGAGAGTGTGCTCAAAATGCTTGAAAACAAGCGCTTTTTGGCGCCATGATCTTGAGCAGGTGTCAACAGGTTTGACAGTGGATTTTATAAATAGAATAGGTTTATTTGCGAAGAATGGGCTTATTGAAGAGGGCTACGTCGTGCTATAAGCGAAATCACTAAAATTTTTAAGGAGTTTTCTATGCGCAAGGCCCTCTCATATATAATGCTTTGTTTTTTAGCCCTTCCTTTGCACGCCAAAGCGGATTCAAGCTCAGCTTCGACTCCGTACTTTATGAGCCAGTACTTCCCCCTCCAGATCGTGACCCGAACGGTTGATTCTGTTGAGTGTGAAGGGTGGGAGAATGCCGGCGGATTCGAGCTAGATCCCCTGGTTGTTTACAATGAAAAGGCCAAACAACCTTCTTGGGAGGGCGAAGAAATAGACAGCGAAAAGACAGATATGAGATTTCTTGAAGTCGAAACCCCGATCACTCTTGAAGAGGTGTGCGAAAGAGTGAGGGTATTAGAGTCTTCTGGCCAAGCAGTGGCAAGTTCTACTGTGAGTTCGACGGCCGCTGCTGTTGAGTCGCTTCAACCGACTGAAAGTACTAAACCGATGTATGTCTATACCCAGCGTGTCGAAGGTCGAGAAGTACTGACGTTTAAATCGCCTTTAGACACAAAACCAGAGCGCACAATTGAGATCAAGATGCAGCTTTTGACGGATAGAAACCAACTGAGCTCAACCAGAACATTTGACTTCACAATCGCAGACGAAAACGAGCTTTTTGCAACAGGCGATAAGGCGATCCTCTACGGGGAGACGGTTGAAGAAGGAACAACTGAAACGGCTACCGTAGCCTCTACTGCCGAAAGAAAGCTTAGCCGCCAGGTTTTCGCGAGGAACTGTAAGGCCACTCTTGCAGGTCGTTCGCCGACAGACCCAGGCGCGCTTCTCAAGGCAGAATTGAGCAGAATCGCCAAAAGGTCGATGCTCAAAGACGCTCAGAAGTAATCGATCGATGAACTTGGCATGCCATTGTGATACCGAATAGAGCACATGGCAACCTTGATCAGCGCGCACAAGCTGCGCAAGACATTCTCAGAGCGACCTCTTTTTGACGAGATCACTTTTACGATTGAAGGCGGTGAGCGCATTGGGCTTATCGGTCCCAACGGGGCAGGCAAATCCACGCTCTTAAAGATCCTTGCCGGGCTTCTTGCGCCGGACAGCGGCACCCTTTCATTTGGCAGAGGTCTTAAGGTCTCTTACCTGGCGCAGGTACCTGCTTTTTCAGAAGAGGCGACTGTGCTTTCAACGGTTCTTGAAGGTACCGGAAAAGAAAGCGACTTTGAACACGACTGGGAAAGAATCGTACTTGCGGAAGAGTACATCTCAAAGCTCTCGCTCAATCAAAACGGCATTGATTCTGAGACCAGAGTTGAAACTCTCTCCGGCGGATGGAAAAAACGAGTGGCGCTTGCCAGAGAGCTTGCGCGCAGACCAGACCTTCTGCTTTTAGACGAGCCCACCAACCACCTTGATGTTGAGAGTATCCTTTGGCTTGAAGATTTCATGGCCAGGGCAAACTTCGCGACACTCACGGTGAGCCACGACAGGCTTTTCCTTCAGAGAATCGCAAACCGCATTTTAGAGCTCGACCGTCGGAATGCCGGAGGACTTTTGAGTGTGGACGGCGATTACACCACCTACCTCGAACTCAAAGATCAGTTGATGCAAGCCCAAGAGCGCCGAGAGATCATCCTGAAGAATACCCTTCGTCGCGAGACGGAGTGGCTGCGCAGGGGTGCCAAGGCTCGAACCACGAAGCAGCAAGCAAGAATCACCCGCGCGGGTGAGTTGAAAGAAGAAGTAAGCGAACTCAACGCCAGAAACCAGTTTCGCACGGCAAAAATTGAATTTGCTTCGGTAGGCAGGTCGCCGAAACGCTTGATCGAAGCTACGGGCGTCGGCAAATCGTATGGTGGGCGCAAGCTGTTTCAAAACGTCGATCTTTCTATAGGGCCGGGCACCAGAGTTGCTCTCTTAGGTTCGAATGGCTGCGGGAAATCAACGCTCATTCGTGTCCTCTTGGGAAAAGAAACTGCCGACGCCGGTTCAGTGGTTCCTTCTGATAGGGTGTCAGTTGCGTATTTTGAGCAGAACCGAGAGACCTTAGATGGGCAGCAGACACTTTCTCAGACCCTTTGTCCGAGAGGGGATCACGTTGAGTTTCGAGGTTCAAGAGTTCATATTCGCAGTTATCTTGATCGGTTTCTTTTCACTTCGCCCCAAATGGACATGCCTGTGGGAAAGCTTTCAGGTGGCGAACAGAGCAGGTTGCTGATCGCAAAACTGATGTTGCAACCCGCGAATGTGCTTGTCCTCGATGAGCCTACGAATGATCTGGACATGGCTACTCTCAGTATCCTTGAGGAGTGCTTGACCGAGTTCGATGGCGCTGTGCTTTTAGTAACCCACGATCGTTATTTTTTAGATCAGGTGGCGACACAGATTCTTGCTTTCCCCGAAGACGGCAGTGGAAAACTGGTTTCGTTCGCGAGCTTAGAGCAGTGGGAAGCGTGGCATGCCGATCGTCCACGAGTGAGCGCTGGTCAAAAGACATCGACAAATAAGGTTGAGCTAAAACAGCCAGAGGCGCGGACGGCTGTTGTTTCAAGCCTATCGGTCTCACCATCGGTCGGCGAACAGATTGCGCAAAAAAAACGAAAACTCAGTTACAAAGACCAGCGCGAGCTTGATTCGATGGAGAACACGATCCATCGCGCCGAAGAAGAACTCGCGAGGCTTGCCGCTGAGAGCGAGCTGCCAGAAAATGCCGCAAATGCAAAGAGGCTCGGTGAGCTGTCGACTGCGATGGCAAAAGCGCAAAGCGAAATCGAAAGGCTTTACGCCAGGTGGAGCGAGCTCGAGAAATAGGCAGCGCGGGCGTGATAAGTCTGACAAAGGTCGGACCGCAAATTTCTGAGGATAAGTGATTCCTGTAATGCTGTTGCTAACCGCTACTCGTTGCAAGTAGAGCACTGCGATTTGAGATATGCTAGCTCTTCTTCTGCATCTTCTATATCGATCTCGAGTTCTTTAATGTCTTGCGAGATGCGCACGGTTATGCATTTTTCAACTTGGACCAAGGCGTTCGAGGGAAGTAGATCAATGCATACGCTCTCGTAAAGCCGCAGGCAGCTGTTTTGAGGAGAAGGGTCGATATCAAGGTCTGAGCAATGCCGTGAAATGATGTTACTGCACTGATCGCAGGCTTTTCCTCCGCCTTCGCGAAGCCATTCCTTAGACCGTTTTTTTCTATTGTGCTCGCTTTTAAGGTTCTCTAGGATCGATTCGACTTCCTTGTAGTTTTCAAGAGTGGCTTGCTCTTCAATCTCGGCAGCCGTGTAATCTGAGTAAGCCTTTGTATGTTGAGGATCGGTCAGAAACTCTGGGGGCAAGGAGATTCCCGTCGCTGAGATGCCCTCCATCATTTGTTCGAATACCGAAGGAGAGTGCTCTTTTCGTGCCGTGGCGACGAGATCAGAGCCAATCTCAACTTCGCTGACCGAGACCCAAATCGCATTGGGTTGCCGTACGAGCTTTTTGTCACAGCGTCTAAAGTACATGGGATCATTGATTTGAGGAGCGGTCAGTTTAAGAATTTGTTTTTCAACGAGACCCGTCCATTCATTCATGCCTTCGTCCTGAACCCATTTTTTTAGCCGCTCTAAGTTCCAACCCTTGGGCACGCGCAGGAAGAACTTGGGTTTTTGCATATCCAGTTCGGCTGAGCGAAAGGCGAGGAGCTGAGGTTTAGGAGGTGAGTTTTTTATCTCTTTTGCCGTGTCAGTTGGGTTTTGTGCAGGATCTGTCTTTGGGGCAAGAAGCAAGTGTCTGTCGAATTGCTCTCCAAACACTACTGCCTGGACATCGTCCGCACCGTCAAGACCCCATTCGGCAAGTTTCGCATTAGGGTTTTCAACGAAGGCGCGGATCATTTGTGCTTCATCTAAAGATCCCGTAAAAACCTGCGGAACACAACTGACCGCAGATCCTTTTTTAGCCAGGATGCAAGGCTTTCCGTTGACCGAATACCCCGCCTTATTACCCAGAGTCTTGTAATTGAATACGGCGTATCGTGAGGCGTCACCAGCGATGGAAGCTTGTTCGAACGAGGGTAAGAAAAGTATAAAGAGGGCCAGACACTTCCACTTCATCTGTCGTCCTATTCTTTAATGACAAAGCACCAGTTGGGTTTTTGGTTCTTAGTCTTAGAGATTCCCGATATTTTGAGCGCTTCTTGGTGAGAGTGGGTGCTTGCCAGAGCTCGCTTCTGTCGCTGGGATCGCCACCAGTCAAGAATGCCTTGGCCGAGGCGTTGTGCGAGCAGATTTTGGTATGAAGGGGTCATCAGATGCAAAAGTTCTTGAGGGTTGCTGATGAAGCCAGGTTCAAACAGTATTCCAGGCATCCGGGTTTGCATGAGAACGTAAAAGAGAGCTTGGTGGATGCCACGGTTTCGAGCTGGCATTTTCTTTTCCTTCAATCCGCTCACCACTGAGCTTTGAATCGCGCAAGCAAGCTTCACCGATTCGGCGTAGTTTGCTGTCGTGGCAAGGTCAGACATGATCAGCTCTAGTGGCTCATGGCTTTGTTGAAAGCGTTTTCCATTTTCGAGGTCGGCAAGCCTTCGCGAAGCTTCATTGTTGGTCGCGTTAAAAACATAGGTCTCAATGCCTGAGCTGCGGGCATCGACGTTAGAGTTGGCGTGGATTGAGACAAAGACGGTCGAGGGTGACCTGCTGCTCACCTGATTTGCAATCTCTACTCTTTGATCAAGTCCAATAAAGTTGTCTTTAGAACGGGTAAGGATGACGCGTGCTCCCCGATTGAGTAGATAACGTTTCGTAAGGCGCGCGAGGTTCAGGGTAATCTCTTTTTCCGCGATTGTTTTTCCACCGAGCCGGCGTACAGCGCCGTGGTCGTCGCCTCCATGGCCGGCGTCAAGAATGACGGTCAGGGAAGAGGCGTGTAGGGCTTGAGTCGAGATCATGCTCAAGAGTGCGCCAACAGGGGCAACAACCGAACAAGTTCTCGCGCTGAAAAGCAGGGTTCGTAGTCGTCGCATCACAGTATTAAGTTTAACCTAGAGAGAGGTAAATCTCTGGTGGGAAAGTTTTGCCGGAATTGAGCATTCCTGAGATGAGACGCCGGTCGACGCTTGTGGCGCGGAAATCTGGCTATTTGCTCAAGCACCTGTCTAGCTTAGGCTATGGCCGATTTACTAAGTTTACTAAAGTTCCCTCAGGGTCGACGTGTTCTCCGTCTGAGTCAGCCTGGATTTTGCTGCGGTCATTTTTTGTTTCCACTCCGCCAATTGCACCATGGCTTGAAGGGGAGTGAGTTCGTCCAAACGAACAGATTCTAGCCAGGCCTGTAATTCAGCCGCCATCGCCGATGAAGGATTAACCGGGCTTTTCGCGGAAGACTCTGTGGCTGGACCGATCTCATTGTGCGCATCGAGCGTATTCTTGTCTTCGAGACCTGACTTTCGCTTCCGAGCTAAATTCAAGAACAGTTGAGAATCATTTTTCTGCTTGCGTCCCGGAGTGCGTGCTTGCGCTTCAAGTTGTTCAAGCAAGGTTTGAGCATTTGAAAGCACGTCTGGCGAAAGCCCAGCGAGCCTTGCGACCAAGATTCCGTAAGACCTCTCGGCCACACCAGACTCAAGCCGATACAAAAACTTGATCGTAGGATGGTGATGCGAATCGTGGCCAGTTGAATCAGAGGCTTGCGCCGCTGAACCCATCCCTCCGGTTGCAGGTCCCACGGCGACGGCAACCCGGGCGTTCACGACCGTCGAGTAGTCGTCAGCCAACTGCGTGAGCTCGTGGTAATGAGTTGCAAACAATGTGCGTGCACGAATTTTATCGGCAATCTCTCTTGCTAGAGCCCACGCCAGACTCATTCCATCATAGGTGCTGGTGCCTCTGCCGATCTCATCAATCAAGATCAGGCTCCGCTTGGTTGCGTGCCGCAAGATGAAGCTCATCTCGCTCATTTCAACCATGAAAGTTGATGAGCCCTCGGAAGTGTTGTCATTAGCTCCGATTCGAGTGAAGATCCTGTCGACAATCCCAATTCGCGACGATTTGGCGGGTACGAATGACCCAATCTGAGCAAGGAGCGCAATCAGGGCGGTTTGCCTCATGACGGTGCTCTTGCCGCCCATGTTGGGGCCAGTGATCAAAAGGAAGGGATGCTTCCCGCTCAAGTGAACCGTGTTCGGGACGAAGCGGTTTGATTTCAGCTGCCGGTTGAGCATCACTGAAACAGTGGGGTGTCTGCCTTCTTCAATCTCAAGATCAAGCGAGTCTTCAAGCTTTGGTCTGACGTATTCATCTTCAATGGCGACCTCGGCAAGCGAACAGGCAACATCAAGATGGGCAACGGCCTTTGCGGTTGCGATGATTGAGGTTGCCAGTTCAGTGAATTTTGAGCAAAACTCGCGAAAAAGCGCGTACTCCATGTCGCAGCGTTTTTTTTCCGCGGTCAGGATTTTTTCCTCGAATTTCTTGAGTTCATCGGTGACGTAGCGCTCGCCTCCAACCATCGTTTGTTTTCGGATGTAGTGTTCGGGCACCGCCTTCAAATTCGCTTTCGTGATCTCGATGTAATAGCCAAAGACGCGGTTGAATCGCACCTTAAGGCTGGTGATGCCGGTGGCCTTTCGCTCGCGAGCCTCAAAGTCGGCAAGCCACTGCTCTCCGTTTTGTGAAAGTTCAATCAGCTCATCGAGGTCAATGTGAAACCCACGCCGGAAAACGCCCCCCTCGCGCGCCGAAAAGGGCACCACCTCAGCTAGAGCGGCCAGGGTTTCGCGAGTGAGTGAGATAAGCTCTGCTCCGAGCGCCTGCGCAAGCGCAGTTTCGATCGCCGACAACCCCTTGTTTCCTTCACGAGACATCAGGTCATGCAGTTGAATCGATTTTTCAATGGAGGAAGCGAGGTTAAATAGATCTCGAGGGGTCGCTACCGCTCCTTGGCCAAGACTGACTCGAGAGATGAGGCGCTCTAGATCATAAATTTCTTGCAAGAGAGGATGGAATTTCGAAAAACTCTCAAGCAGGCTTTCGACCTGATCGAGCCTTGTTTCGATCGCTTTTCTTGAGGTGAGTGGACGAAGGATCCACTCGCGCAACAATCTTCCACCCATCGCTGTTTTCGTGCGATCGAGCCAGTGCAGAAGGCTGTAGTTCCGGTTCTGCTGGGGCAAAAGCTCTAGTGCCCTGATCGTGGCTGAGTCCAGTTCCATTGAATCCTGGCTCCCCCAACGTTCGACTCGTATTACGGATGGAATTCGCGGCGCTTTCTGGGTTTCTTGGAAGTATTTGATCAATGCTCCAACGGCCCCCGCAGCGGGTTGGAGTTCGGGGTGTATCGCTGACAAGCTTTGCGCGGAAAACTGCTCTCGAATGCGTTCCGCGCCATATTCATTTTCGAAGTAAAAAGAAGGAACTCGCTGGGCAAATGTCTGGGGTGCGTTTTCGCGCCAAAGTTCGAAAAGCGATCCTTCTTTTTCTTGGTCTGAGAATAAAAGTTCAGAGAGGCCCTGCGCTTGAGCATACGCGAGCCACTCTTCTGCTGAAGAAGAAAAGCCAAACCAAAATTTCCCGGTCGTATAATCACAAGTGGCCCAAACCACTTCGTCATGACGAAGCACTGCCGCATGAGTGAAGTTGGGGGCTTTGGCTTCCAATGCTTCTAAATCAAGGCGAGTTCCCGGCGATACGACGCGGATCACATCTCGCTTCACTATGCCTTTGGTCATGGCAGGATCTTCGAGTTGTTCGCAGATCGCGACTTTATGGCCGGAATTCACCAACCGGTTGACGTAGTTGGTCGCGGCATGATGAGGCACCCCGCACATGGGCACCGGATCAGGATCATTTCGATTGCGCGAGGTCAGGGCGATTTCAAGCGCTTTGGCCGCGATTTTCGCGTCTTCAAAGAAAAGCTCGTAAAAGTCGCCCATCCGGAAGAACAAGAGCGAATCGGGAAATCGCGATTTCACTTCATGATACTGCCGCATGAGCGGCGTCGATTCTTTCGCCATGAAAAGTACTCTTAACGAGAGTGATTCTACCCGTCAATCTCTGGCTTTGGCCTGATCTCTAATCTAGCTGCCCGCTCAAACGGTCTGACATTTGCTTCTTTCAGCTACTATAAGGAGGCGCTAGCCATGACCAACGTTCGACAATATCTCGGAGACGCCAAGTTTCCGGCCAGCAAACGAGAATTGATTGATTGTGCGCGTAGTCACAATGCCCCGACAGATGTCATCACCACAATTGAGAAGATGAGCGATCGCAGTTATCGCGATCTCAGTGAAGTCGTACGAGAAGTAAGCCTGTAGTGATTTAGCTTCTGGCGTGTTTGGTTCACGTCCTTAACTGAAAACACGCTTTAGTCTGAAAGACGAATCACTTCGACGGCGCCTGTGGGGCAGATTTGCATGCAGGCGTCGTCGAATGTGCAATTCTTGCAGTTTGGTTCCTTCAAATGCACTCGCCGGTTCTGCACTCCGAAAATATCGTTGGGGCATACCTCAACACAGCCGCCGCACTGGATACAGAGATTCTGATCAAGAACAAATTGAGCTTTTTCGGTGCGATAACCGCTGATGTTCTCGTCAAAGGGACCAGAAGCTTTCTTGGGTTTTTTTCTAGCTTCGTCGATGGCCGCCGCGCTTTCTTTGCGTACGGTAACCACTTTCAAGAGGTTGGTGGTGCCATGCTTCAAAGGCGGCCAACCAGCGGTGAGCACGACGAGGTCTCCTTTTTCCACAAGCCTCGCATTGACTAAAGCTTCTTCGGCGTAATCAAAAAGTTTCTCAATATCAGTGCTGGATTCAGTTTCACAGGTCTGAACGCCCCAAACCAGGGCAAGCTTGCGTTGCACAGCGGGATTATCGGTGAAGGCCATGATGGGAACAGTGGGACGGTACCTCGCAAGAGCCTGAGCGGCTTGCCCCGTGTGAGTGGTACAGGCGATGGCTTTAGCCCCAACCCAGGTGGCAAGATTCGCGGCCGCATGTTCGATGGCATCGACTAACGAGGGCGAACGCAAAGAAAAAGAATGTGATTCGGGATGCGATTTGCCTGAGCCGTTCGCCAAAACAGGAACGCGTTGCTCGGTTTCTAAGATAATATTGTGCATCACCGAGACCGTAAGAACCGGAAATTTTCCAGAAGCCGTCTCAGCCGACAACATCACGGCGTCAGTACCATCGAGCACGGCGTTTGCTACGTCACTCGCTTCTGCGCGGGTCGGGCGCGGAAGGTTGATCATGCTCTCAAGCATTTGAGTCGCGGTGATCACCGGAATGCCGCGCGCGTTGCACTCACGAATGATTTGTTTCTGAAGGGTAGGGACTTGGGCTGTGCCTACTTCGACGGCCAAATCTCCCCTGGCCACCATGACGGCGTCAGTGACTTCGAGGATTTCTTTTAAATTGGCGATGGCTTCGCCCTTCTCGATCTTCGATACCACCGGGATGTTCTTGCGGTGCGCGTGCATGAATTTCTGCACCGTTCGAACATCGTTGGCCGTGCGGACAAACGAGAGCGCAACGTAGTCAACGCCGAGCTTCAGCCCGAATAGCAGATCCTCGCGGTCTTTGGGCGTGAAGCTGTCGATGGTGATGTTGGTATCAGGAAAGTTCATTCCCTTATGGTTTTTCAGGGGGCCCCCGAAGACAACCTGGGCCAAAATGTCTTGATCATTGATTCCCGTCACGACGACTTCAAGGTTTCCGTCGTCCATCAAAATACGGTGGCCGACCTTGATCTCTTGAGCGAGGCGTTCATAGTTGTAGGGAACTACGGCGCGCGATGCAGATGTCACTGCGTTCTCAGTGCCTTCAAGCCTTAAGACGATCTCTTGGCCTTTTTCCAACGTGATTATGCCGGCAGGAAACTTTCCGACGCGAAGCTTTGGGCCTTGCAGGTCTTGCAGGATCGCTACTGCGCGTCCCAGTTTCTTGGCTGCTTCCCTGACCGTATCAAAGCGTGTTTGGTGGTCTTCTTTGGTGCCGTGGGAGAAGTTGAAACGGAAGACGTTGACCCCGGCCTTGATCAGGTTTTCAATGGTGACAGAGTCTGAGCTCGAGGGGCCTAGGGTTGCGACAATCTTAGCTCTTCTTAAGGGCAAGTTCATGAGTTCGTTTTATCTTCTCTAGAGTTTCTTTAAAGGCCTCTTCTTGGACTCTTAGTTTTTCTTTCATCTGCTGGTCTTTTGCCTCAAGCTCGCGGGTGTGCATGAGCCTTTCCTTATCCATGGCTTCCTTGGTCTTGCGCAAGACGTCACGAACCGCCTTTTCAGACTCGTCCTTGACCTTCTGCGTTTCAGCAGCGTGATACTCTTTTAGCTGATTTACCTTTGCTTCGGAAGCGGTAAGTAAGAGTCTGTTTTTATTTTGCAGTTCGAGCATCTGCATGCGCTTCTCATGATCGGTTTCGGTGCGCAAGCGGGCGAGTTGCTGCATGCTATCGTATTTCAAGTTTTCAGTGATCTCGTCATGGCTCTCCTTTTGACGGATGAGGGCCTTTGAATAAGAGTCTGTAAGGCGCTTGGCGCGGGCTTTCATCAGGTCTTCATTCTGAAGCTGGTTAGAGCGCTGGGTCATTTCATACTCTTGCGAGTGAACCCTTAATGTCTCTTGCAATTGGTGCACGCGGTTGCGGTTCTCTCGAGCGGCTCTCGCCATTTCTTTCTGATTCCCTTGCCTCAAGCTGCTGATGGTATCGTTGTAATAGTTCCGTTGATACTCAAGCTCTCGATTGCGTGACTCGGTCAAGCTTTCTTCTTGATCCATCACGGCTTTCGCGATGTTGCGTTTTTCTTCCTCGTGCTTTTGAGTCGAGGTGATCTTGTCGTGCTGGTTTTGTTTTATGAGTTGATTGCGCTCTTCAATGGCATTGAGCTCTTGTTCATTGATCCGCTTCTTGAAGGTGTTGGCTTGTTCTTGGGTCTCTCTCTGGTGTTTGTCGTCTTTTGCACGCGTCTGGTCGGTATGCTGCATTTGCAGCATATTGCGAGAGAGGTCATTGTTCTTCCTGATAGCATCCGAGTTCAAGAAGACGTCTTGTTTGTGCCGGCGCTCATCCAGGGTGTCTTTGAGCGCGTTGCGGTCTTTTTCGGCCACGAGTTGGTACTGAAGGTCGTTTTCGCGCTTCTTGAACTGAGAGCGTTGTTCTTGAAGTTTTGACTGGTGCTCTTGTTCCGAGAGAGCGATGCGGTTGGCGTTTTCGCGATCGGCCTGGGCATTTTGGAAGTGGTTCTCATCAATCAGTTTTCTAACGGTATCCGACATGCGCTCTCGGTAGCCTTCGAAAGACTTGCCCATGTCTTTTCCGACGTTAGCGCCGATGAGATTTTTCTCATCCGTCAGTTGTTGCTCTCGAAGGTCATAAGAGCGCTTCATGTTGCCGCGATCAGCTGCGCTTTCCTCAGCGAGTTTTCGGTACTTCAGCTCTGCGCCGAGTTTTTCTTTAGCGAGCTCATCGCCATTTTTGCGGATATTGTCGTCAACATGGTGGCGCGCATTGGCCACGATTTGCCCCATGGCTTCATCGTGGGCTTGGTTGCGCAGGGAAAGCTTGCGATCGAAATAAGATTTGAGCTCTTGGCGGTCTTGCTCGAAAGTGTCTCGCACCTTTTTGTAGCGGGCTTCTCGTTCGGTGCGCTCGCCGTCAACATTGCGTGAAGTCGATTCAATGAGGTCATTGAACCGCCCGTTCTGCATCTCGCGGTCGCGGTCGCGTTCTCGCGTTTGTTCCGAGATCAGGCGCCCAAGCCGGTCGTAGTTCTGCCTGCGCTCTTCGCTGAGAGACTTTTCATAGGTATCGCCTTCTTTTCCGAGTTGTTCTTTGAAGTTCTCGCGGGCCTCACCAAGTTGGTGGTTCGACTTTTCTTGTACTTCCTTGATGTTTTCTTGTTGAGTCTGTTCGAGGCGATCGATCTGTTGGCGCTGCTTCTCGCGCATGCCCTCGATCTCGCGTGCGTGTTCGTCTTCGCGGTTTCTTAAGAGGCGATTGGCGAGTTCGACCTCGCGCCGCGCCTGCGATTCAGTCACATCCATGACGTTGACCTCTCCCTCCTGGAGAGCAGACTGCTACTGCCTTAAATTTTACGCGGGTCGCAGGAAAGATACAGTAGGCGGAAATGCGCTAGGAAGAAAGCGCCGCTCAGGCTTAAATCCCTTACCAATTTTTAAAATTAAGGGCGACTCCCTAGCTGGCAATGTTGGCATAGGCGTTGCTCTCTCGGCCTTGCCACATACGGGGAATTTACCCTTTTGCCGAAAGGAGATGGTGGTATGAGAAGAAAAAAGAGTTACTTCTCTGCTTGTCACAAGCTAGAAAAAACTTTAGAGAAATACGAACGTCTCTTTGCGTGTTTTCAATTTTTCAGCTGAATCTGTTATGAGGAAGCAGCTGAAAAATTGAAAACACGCCCTAAAAAATATACGGTCACTACCCGATATCCTTACAAAAATACCGTCATCATTCTAGGTGCTCTAACGCTTCGATCATTTCTTCGGTCTCTTCAGGAGTAGGCAGCACGTCTGCGTTGCCAGGCGGCATCCTGCCATCTATCCCCCTCAATCGATCAACCACTTTTAGCTTTCGTGCCATACCTCTGTCATCTGGTCGCAAATCCTCAGTAGTGTAGTTCCTCATCTTTTCGAAGCTTTCGAGCGGAAGAGGCATATCGGAGTCCTTACCCCCGTGGCATTGAGCACAATACTTTTGAAACTGCCCTTCTATGAATTTTATAGTTTCCCTTCTCTTAGAAGAGTCTTCAATGGCGTCCATGATTCTTTGAACGGTTAGCTTTTTCGGAGTATCCGTTTCGCAAACCTCTGGATTAGCAGCAGTTCCACGTAGCTTTAAGGCTGATACCCTCACAAAGTTCATGACTTTTCGTCCTATTGGCGGCCAAGATTCCAATATCGCCTTCATGGATTTTTCATCTGGATTTTTGAGGATGATCTTTTTTACTTCATCAGGTTCCAATGTGTTTAGATAGCGGAAGTCTGCATCAGAAAACCCAAAACAAGAGTTCAAGAGGTGCAGCAGCTTGCTTGCAGCCTTTTCACGGACTAAGCTCGACACCTTTGGCCTTGGCGTTTTTGGATCAGCAAGAATCTGAGCGGCTGTACCAGAAATAGTAATCGTCGAAAGTTTCGGATCATCGGAAAAAACACCGGCGGTTTCCTCATTATAAGTTTCCAAATAGGGCTTCAATTGTTCCTCAGTCGGTGGGTTTGAAAAGTTATGCGTTTTGTTTGAGCGGTCTTTTAAGGCCTTAAGGAAGACTGTGGGGCCTTCTGCTCGATCGAGCAATGGGTCTCGATCCGGCAGCACTGAGCTCGGATAACTAAAATTGTCAGATGGCCATAGTCCTGTTACAGCCTCGGCAAACTCTTGATCAAGAGTCGCGATGCTTTTCGCGTCTAAACTATGCTCCTTTAGAAGCCCAAGATACAGAAGCTGTTTTTTACATGTCTCGTTGTTTTTGCACAGATTTGTACAGACATTTACGCTCTGTAGCGCTCGATTGGCGATTCGCACATTCGAATCGATAAGATCGCCAGGGAATTTACCTTCAGGAAAAATCGCAGCTTCGGCATTCGGAACGGTAATCAGTTTTTTTCCAGCTCTCAAACGTGCTTTTTTTACCTCGGTCTCAACCGCCTTATTTTCGGTCGTTTCTCTCCATGGTCGCGGAGTAAAGATTGGTCCGCCGGCCTGGTGGCAACTCATGCAGAGTTGGCGATCCGCCTGTATTACCTTTGGCCTTAATCCAGGTGCGTAGTCTTTAACGATCAAAAATTCATAGCGTTTACTTTTTTGACTCCAAGTAATGACTTCGAGTTCTTGGGCATTGGGAACCAGCCCCACGAACGATGGTGGAACGCTGGCATTGCTTTCAAGAACGACTATTCTACGAGGTTCTCCGTAATCAGCTTCTTTCTTTTTTAGAGAGCGACCGTCCGGAATTGGCAAGGAGCCGCTCAGCCCAGCCGTTGCATTTCCATAGAGGTTCAGAAGATTAACAAGTTGATCAAAATCAGTCGGAATGTTGCCATCATTCTCATCAATGATTGTCTCGAAGCGAGTTGGGCCGGCCTGGCAAATTGAAGAGCAAACAAATACCAATAAAGAAAGTAATATAAACGCTGAATATTTAGATAAACAGCCCCGAACTAGCATATGGAAGTCCTCTCTCTTGAAGTAGAAAAGAGCAACAAGTGGACCAATGCTAAGTCATGATTTTTGATGTATTATTTTTCGAGACGCGCTTAGAAGTATTAGACTACTGAAAAATCTATAAACACTCCGAAGTGTCTATTTTTTTGACAACAGCTCATTTCCGGATCTTCGCGCTACGGTCTAGTGCAAATAAGATTTTCAGGAGCATATAGTTACAAAAGAGAGTAACACAAAAAAGCCCTGTGACCTTTCACAGCCACAGGGCTTTTTATATCATTAAGACTGAAACCGCAGTAAACCAAATTGTCACGGTCTTCTCACTCATGCGGTTTCCACGGATGGCACAAGAGTAGGCGTACTCGTGCGGGTGACAAGGCTAGAGCTTACCGACTACAGACAAAATCATGCTCAGTTTGGTAGCCAGCAAAACGGTCATCACCTTTAGTCTTCGAGACAACTCTTACGCGGCTTCCTTCTCGATCAAGAAGCTTTATTCGTATAATTCTATTTTCCTCACCCGAGACTCTGTAAAATAGGGTAGTAACCCCTGGGCATTGCAAAAAATATTTTACAGAGGGTTCTTGCGTAGAACGGTGCCAGTTCCCATCAGCGCGTTTTGGCTCGGAACCGTTGATTTCAAAGTAAAAACTAGCATCGCTCGCAGTTTGAGTTAGCGAGAGTTTATTGACCGGAGCGTTTTGGTCGCAGTGTTCCCAAGTTCCGTTTAGTTGAGGATGACAGAAATGTGTATGGTCCTCCGAAAAAGCAGTAGTTGAATAGATACTAAATCCGGCCAGTACGAATAAGCTAAGCTTGATCATATATCCCCTCTTCTTAAAAATGTTATTACATTTAGGCGCTCAAGTTTGGCAAGCTCTTCCTAGAACTTGAGCTGCACAGGTGAAGGTTCTAATTGCAAGAGAGAACAAAAAAGCCCTGTGACCTTTCACAGCCACAGGGCTTTTTATATCATCGAGACTTAACAGGCCGCAGCAGTTAGCCGCGGCCTTAAACTTCTTAGCTCAGCCGCCTGCCAATTCTTCGTCGATGGCTTCTCTGAAGTTCTCAACCGGCAACGCACCTGCAACAGGGCGGCCGTTGATGAAGAACGTCGGAGTGCTTCTCACGCCAAGCTTTGAGCCGTACTCCAAGTCGTCTTGAACAAGTTTTGCGTATTTCTTTTCTTCAAAACACTTGTTGAACTTCTCCATGTCGGCGCCGACTTCCTTGGCGTATTTCTTCAAGTTCTCGTTATCAAGCTTGTCTTGATTCGCGAAGAGCTTGTCATGGTACTTCCAGTACTTGTCGGTGTTTTGTTCGTTCACGCACATTGATGCTTCAGATGCGGGTTTTGCTTGAGGGTGCATCGGAAGAGGAAAGTGTTTGAACGCCACTTGGATCTTGTTGCCATAGATCTTCTTCAGTTCGTTGACCGTGTTCGCACCTCGTGAACAGAAAGGGCACTGGAAGTCAGAAAATTCAACGATCTTCACCTTAGCGTCTTTTCCGCCGAAGGTGGGAGCTTGGCCGATATCGATGTTCACCTTCACGTTGGGCTTGGCGAAATAGATTTCAACCTTGTGCTTCTTCGAGAGAGAGACAATCAACTTCTCGAGCTCTTCTTGCTTCTTCTGAGCCTTCATATAGGTCAGGATGCGTTCTTTGAGTTGAGGGTTGAGCTGTTCCTTGGGGATCTTCTTTTCTTGAACGAACTTATTGTATTCGCTGTCTGAAATCTTCGCGTCACCCTTCAGAACCTTCGTTTCAACGTACTCATCAAGCCCCAAGTTGGCTTTCTTTGCTTCTTCGCTATAGGAACGCTCAAGAAGCAGTCTGCCGATGCGGCTCATGCGAAGGTCATAGATCTTGCGCAGGGCTTCAACGAATTCGAGCTTCTCTTCGCCCATGAGTTCATCCTCACTGACGGGCTTTCCATCAATGCTGGCGACAGCCCCGGCCGGGCCTTGACCTTCTTTAAAAGTATACTTAGGTTTTTCTTTAGCGTTGCCGTTGCCGGTACAAGCAAAGGCAATCACCATTGCGACTGCCGCCATACCTACTAAAAGCGGTGTGTTGAGATATTTACGCAGAGCAGACATTCCGAACCTCCTCGTGGTCTTGGCCCTTAAAAAGCTTTAAGATGAAAATGGTAAACTTATGCGACAGGTTCTGCAATAGAAAACAGGCTTCGCATTCCCGCGCCTGTCTATTGCAGCCCAAATTCCTAAACCAATTTGAATAGCCAACCAAATTGCATTTGCGAACGGGGTAATTTTGTAATTTGAAGTGTAGATTAAAAAAATAATGAAGCTTGCTACAAACAACAAGTAACTGAGTAATTTGGGTTTCCGGGTACGCAGCCCACAGGCTTCACCACATCGCGGGCATTGTTTTTCAGCTTGTGAATCAAAAGTTGCTCGAGGCATTTGTTACAGTCTACCGATAAGGTCGTGTAATCGAACAAGTCCTACACAGGCTTCGCTTATGGGATCAACAACCGGAAGGATGTTGATTTGACTTGGCCGGTTTTCCATCACTTCTAAAGCCTGGATCGCCTTGTCTTCGGGAGCGATTGAGATCGGTTTGCTCGTCATGACTTCTTTGGCGCAAAGTTCAAAGAACTTGGCCTTGTGTTTCAGCGCCCGCCTGATGTCTCCGTCCGTGATCAAGCCCGCAAGCTTACCGTCGTGGCCTCGTACCAGGGCGACACCAAGTCTTTTCTCGGTCGCGACTTGCACGACGAAATCCATCGAGTCTTCAAGGTCAACCCAAGGAAGTTCTGCTCCCTTTTTCATGAGATCTTTTACTTTAAGCGTGAGTCGTCTGCCAAGGCTTCCGCCCGGGTGGTTATAAGCGAAGTTTTCTTCCTTGAAATCAAACCTCAAAGACAGCGCAACAGACAATGCGTCACCCAAAGCAAGGGCTACCGTAGTGCTGGAAGTCGGGGCGAGGTTCAGCGGGCAGGCCTCTTGCGAAACACTTCCATCAAGAGCGACATCCGATTGAAGAGCAAGCGGGCTTTTCATATTTCCGACGATGGAAATGATCTTAGACCCCCGCGCGCGTAGGTTTGGAAGCAGCCCCAAAACCTCGTCGGAAACGCCGCTATAGCTAAACACCAAAACGATGTCTCGAGAAGAAACCACGCCCAAATCCCCATGTGAGGCTTCGGTCGGGTGCAAATAAAGAGCAGGGGTGCCGGTACTGGCGAAAGTCGCTGCCACTTTGGCGGCGATCTTGCCGCTTTTGCCGACTCCCAAGACCACGACCTTGCCCCCAAGCCCGACCGCCTCCACTACCAACTCAACAGCGGTCTGAAAACGGTGATCAAGGCGATCTCGGGCAGCTAAAATGCATTGGGCCTCAACTTCAAGGACCCGTTTGGCCTGCAAAAGATCATCAAAATCGTTCATAACCCCCAGAGTAAAACTGAATCTGACCTAAAAAGCAATGGTTTGAGTCTAGGGGCCTTCTCATAGCGACGCTTGGCGCGATCGGCTGCAAAGCGAGTCGCGCCTGACACGCTTTCTCCTTTTTGCTGGCTGGGCAAAATCTGACCTCTTTAAACGACCCGGCGTTGCTCTAAAATTCCATGAAAAGGAGTATCCTAAGAGAAGGGCAGCTAATTCAATGACACGAGCACCTCTGTTTAAGATTAAAAAATCAGTCCTGGCCGTCACTTGGATTGCTCTGGCAATCGTCGCTGGATGCGGGGGGCCGATCTTTCACCAACCGGGCGCTGAGCTTGACCACATTTACGCGCGCGTCTTCTTGACCGATTACAACACAGCTTGGCAGGCCACGCTCGAGGCACTGAAGCGTTTTGAAAAAACCACCCAGAATCGCCAAGGGGGGGTGCTGCAAACCTCTTGGATCGACAACACTGCTGAGAAGAATTTCATCGACTCCTTCGGAGGCGACGCCACTTATATCAAAGCGCGCTACCGCCTTAACGTGAGCATCGCTCCGGGCAATTACAACGGGAAACCTTCGGTGAAAGTCTCTATCTTAAAAGACCAGATGATTCAGCGCGATTTGCTTGAAGGCTGGAAACAAGTGAAGTCAGACGCGATCGAAGAGAACACCTATCTCTATCGCATTGGCAGGATCATCTACATCAAGCTCAAACTGAAAGAGATCGAAGAGCGCAAGGTGAGAGAAGTTATCGAGCAAGGCGTCTAGAATGTCTTCTCAGCCAAGGTGTTGCGTTTCCACAAGAAAACCTGTTCTTGGATCGTCCGGTTTGGAAAGGTCTTTCCAGTCAGCACCTCAAGAGTCAAGATCAGTTGCCTCTGAAGCGTTTCATCTTTGGTCGTCTCAAGAAGATCGACCAGTTTAGGCGTGGCCGCGGTGTATTTGAAGTCGCGAATCACTTGAAGGATGTATTTGTGGATCCAAAGCCCCTTGCCGCCATTGTAATTGATCGGATCAAAGAGCGCGTCGACGAGTTTTGGCGCCGCTTTCTTGAGATTGAGGTGCCCTATAGTCTGCACGGCCGTGGTTCGTACCACCAAGGCCTCGTCTTTGAGCCTTTGGGTGATCGAGGTCGAGAGCTCATCGGCACCCAAGGCGGCCGCTGTTTTCAGGGCGGCATCACGCAACATCCAGCTTTTATCGGTGATTACCTTTCCTAAAAAACCGATGCTTTCTTTCCCTGCAAGGCGCCCCAGTCCATAGACGGCGGCCCATCTGATCTCGTCGTTATTGCCTTCATTTTTGATGAGCGCCACCAAAGGCTTGATCGCCGCACTTCCAAACTCTTCGTGAAGAGAAGTGTGAAGGGTCTTCAAGCCTCCCTTGTTTTTCAGGGCCCGCGAGATGCGGTCTTTAAGAACTTCGGGTGTCGGGTCAGAGAGCGCTTTGGCTTGAAAGCTTGAGACGAGCGAGATGAGGACTGCGACCGAAAATGCTACTGCACGGGTTTGTTGCTTTTCCACGAGATGCCCTCCATGGCGGTGGTAGCTTAAAGCGTTGATCAGCTCCCTAACATGCGTTCAAATTCATTCAATAAGTCTGCATCTGACTTTTCCGGCTTGCCCTCTGCAGGAGCCGCCGCCGCAGGAGCCGCAGCGGCCGCGCTAGGCGCTGCCGCGACATCAGCCGCCGGAGGCGCAGTCTGGGCTTGTAATCCTTTGAGCGGATCATTTGCGCTTGCTCCTGCCGGAGCAGCAAGGCTTTCTTCAACTTTGTCCACAAGTCCCTCAAAACTCTGCGCTGCATTTGCATCAGTGACCGACTCTTCCGCGGCCGCGATCGGAGATGCTGCTTGCACGGGTTCAGCAGAAGCGGGTGGCGCCGCAGGCGTGGGCTCTGGGGTTGGCGCAGGTGCCGCTGGGGCTGCCGCTACTGGCTGAGAAGTTTCAGGGCTAGGGGCTGCAAGCGTCGGCTCGGCTGCAGGAGCAGCGGCTGTCGCCGCTGGGGTAGAAGCGGGCGCTGGAGCTGGAGCTCCGCCTTGAAGGCCTTCTAACTGGGCGCGCAGCTGTTTGTTTTCTTGTTGGTATTTCTTCAAGTTTGCAAGGTCATCTTCGATCACTTCATATTCGGCAAGCTTGGATTCGAGCTTGGTGATCTTCTCGACAGCTTCATCCAACGCTTTCTTCGCTTCCCCGCCTGTCGCCGGAGTTGCGGCTCCAGAGGAGAGTTTTGCTTCCAGAGCGCCCTTATCGGCATTTAGCGAAGAGACCATTTTTGAGAGTTCATCTTGCTTAGAGAGCGCCGCTGCCAGTTGTGATTTAAGGGCGCCTATTTCAGCGGACGAGCTTGAGCTGTCGGCGGCGGAAGACTGAGCAGCCGAAGCACTAGGCTCTTTCATCGCATCCAGGTTCAATCCTCGGCCTACGGCGATCTTGAAGTCTTCGCCGAAAAGCTGGTTTTTAAATCCTTCGGCGCTTCCGATAAGCTCAATCAGAAAAGCTCGCACGACATTGTCAGGGATGTTTTTCTTCGCTACGCCGTATCTGCGTTTTTTGATGAGCAAATATCCGAAGTAGCAAGTCGAAAGACAACCGATCAAAAAAAGCTCGACCAGCATCGCTTCCTGCGAAAACTTTGAAAGCCAGTATAAAAAGGACATAGTTTTCCTCTCTCAAGGGGCGCCTTACACTAAAGGCACTTCTGTACTATTGTCTTGCGGCTTTCAATCTGCGTCAAATCCATTGAGCGCAGCTAGGAATTCTTGATGGATCAAACCGTTGGTTGCGGCAATAGATTCATCGCCAAGGCGGAAATTTTTTCCGTCTATGCGGGTATAGACGCCCCCAGCCTCGCCCAAAATGGCGAGTGCAGCGGCCATATCCCATGGGGAGAGGCCTCTTTCCCAAAATCCGTCAAACTGACCGGTGGCGACAAGCGTGAGGTCAAGGGCCGCGCTTCCGGTTCGTCTGAGCGCGTGGCTGCTTTTCGACATGCGCCCAAAAGTAGCAAGCTCGTCTTCGAAAAACTTCTCACGTCTTAAACTAAAACCGGTGCTGAGCAGGCCTTGCGAGAGTTCCTTCGTTTTTGAGACGTGGATCCGGTTCTTGCCGTGAAAAGCGCCGCCCCCATGAGAGGCCCAATACAACTCGTTATGGATCGGATGGTAGATCACGCCGAGCACGGGGCCCAAATCTTCCGCCTCGAGTCCGATGGAAACGCAAAACATCGGGAATCGGTGGACGAAGTTCGTCGTGCCATCCAGCGGATCTATGTGCCAGCGGAAAGCGCTGGTTTGGTTGCCTTGGCTCAAGCCCGTTTCTTCGGCGAGGATGTGGTGTTGCGGGAACTTCTTTCTAAGCGCGGTCACGATGATCTTTTCGGATTCACGGTCAACCTCGGTGACGAGGCTCGTGTCCGCCTTGAACTTGAGGTTCTTGAACTTCCCGAACTTGCGTTTGATGAGGGCGCCGGCTTCCAGGGCAGCCTTTTTCGCCACCGGTAAGACGACGGTTCCGAGGTGCTTTTCCAGGGCTGCGTTCTTCTTTTGTTTGGCCATGAGTTTCGACTCCAATCAAAGGTAAAGAGACTGCGAGCGGTATTTTTCGCAATACTGGGCGATGAGTCTCTTTAATGCCTGATGCAGTTTCTTCGTCACGGGCCCCGGTTTTCCGTCGCCAATGGGTTTACCCGAGAGCTTAGTGATCGGCATGACTTCTTTGGTGGCAGACGAAAGAAACATCTCTTGGCAGCCTTCGAGTTCAGAAACCGTGAAAAGTTTTTCTTTGAGTTCAACTCCCTCGGATTCGCAGATCTGAAATATCCAATCGCGTGTGATTCCGGCCAAGATTCCAACAGAAAGAGGAGCGGTCAGCACTGCATTGCCTTTTACAGCATAGACGTTATTGGTGGTGCCTTCAGTGACGAAACCTTGGTAGTTGAGCATTAGAGCGTCATCAGCGCCGCGCGCGCGCGCCTCGGCCATGGCCAATATGTTATTGAGGTAGTTTCCCGATTTCATCGCTGGGTCCAGCGCATCGGGGTGGTTTCTTCTTCTTGATACCACGGCGTAGTGCGCTCCATTGTCATAGTACTTCTGCGCATGCGGTTCGAATTCTTTGACGAACACCAGGGCATAAGGTTCGCTTGCCCCTCTTCGGTCGATGTTCAAGTCGCCGACGCCGCGGCTTACCGTGATGCGAACATAGACGTCAGTGTTCCCGTATTTTCTGAAAAACGCTCGGCAAGCCTCGCGCGTCATCGCGGCGATGCGGTCGGTGTCGGGCATCACTTCGAAGAGCGCGAGTTTGGCTGAGTGGGAAAGGCGTCTCATGTGTTCTTCAAGCGAAAACAAGATCCCTTCATAAGAGCGGGTAACCTCATAGAGCGAGTCGCCGAAATGGAAGCTTCGATCAAAAGCGCTGACCGTAGCTTGTTCGGGCGCAACGATTGAGAAATCCGGTAATGCAACAAGCGCTTTTTTTGGTATGGTCGTGAACATGAGAATCACTCTTTCTTGGTTGGTCGTGGGGATTATTCCCCTAGCCGCATGCTCTTCGGTTCCTGACTTTAAACCATCAAGGCCGCTCGAGGAAGCGTCTTCTCTTGCGCAGGCGTTGGATATATGCGCCGAGTATCAGATTCCTGGCGAACAAAATGCGGCTGGACGGGCCCTTCCAGAAAGGGTTTCGGTTCTTGTTCCGTGGATTCGGTGCTTCGAAGACGTTTTCAGGAAATTCCCGGAGGTGCAAGATCGTGAAGATTTTGTGAGCTTCTTTCGAGCATTGCAGGAACGCTACGATGGTGTTCAGCCCGCCGATGCCAAGGTCATTGACTGGCCCACCATGAACTTCGCGATCAATCGCGTCATCGAGCATTTGAAACAACCCCGGTTGCCCTATAGCGCTGAGGAACGTCGCGTCATTGAAAAGAATTTCCCTGATTTTTCCATCCATCTGGCGGAAGCGGGGGCTTTTTCGAACAAAACCGCGCGTTCAAGCCTCACGACCCAAATGCTCGAAGACCAGGCTGGCGTTGCAGATGCGCAGTCAGCTCAGACCGGGAAAAACCCGCCGAGAGCGATGCCTTTGTCGCCAGAGCAACGTGAATATTGCAAGCGTTATAGAAATTATGCTCGATTGAGTTTCGATCTCAAAGAATTGCAAGAATACAGCAAGGTGCTTGAAGAGCAGACCTACGGCGATGTATCCAATACACGCGAGCTCGAGAAGAAAAACCGCTTGAAGAACCGCGTTGACGCCTTGGAGAAGGAAACGAATGAAAAACAATCTCAGCTCTCGAAAGATTTCGTGGCGCTGCAGGCAAGGTCAAAGTGGTTTAGGAATGGGCATTGTCTAAATGATTGACCTTGAATCGTTTCAAATTCCACTGAGTGCGAAACAGGCGCTCATCGTCAGCGACAGTGAATGGGGTTTAGAAGAGCTTGAGGGCTTGCTGACCACCATGGGCGGCACCGCCCAAGAAAGGCTGAAGCTTCCTGAAAACCATCGCATCAACCCTGGGACCTACCTTGGCAAAGGAAAAGTTGAAGAGGTGAAGCGCATCCTGGAAGCGCGAAACCTTGACATGCTCTTGGTTGACTTCGACCTTTCCCCCTCGCAATTGAAGAACCTTGAAAAAGCCCTGAAAAAGCTGATTCTCGATCGCAGCGGGATCATTCTTGAGATCTTCAACCGGCATGCTCGCACCAAGGAAGCGAAGCTTCAGGTCGAGATGGCCAGGCTCCAATACTTGATGCCAAGACTGACCCACCTCTGGTCTCACTTTGAAAGGCAGCGCGGCAGCGGCGGCGGCGCCCTCAAAGGAAAAGGGATGGGTGAAAAGCAGATCGAGGTGGATCGCCGCCTTGTCAAGGAACGCATCAATACGATCGCCCGCAAGTTGAAAGAGGTCGAAGGAGCAAGGCAACTGCATCGTCGCCATAGGGACGCGTTGCTCAAGGTCGCGATCGTTGGTTACACCAACGCAGGCAAGTCGACCTTATTGAACGCCCTGACCCGGTCTGATGTTTTGGTTGAAAACGCTCTTTTCGCCACTCTTGATGCGACGGTGAGGTGTTTGAACCCGAAGTCGAGGCCCATTGTTTTGGGCATTGATACGGTGGGCTTCATCGACAGGCTTCCGCACGGTTTGGTCGCAAGCTTCAGGTCTACGCTGGGCGAGATTCTTGAGGCCGATTTGCTCTTGCATGTGCTTGATGCGAGCCACCCCGAGGTTCGAAGGCACTTTGACGTCACGATGGGGGTCTTGGAAGAGCTTGGCGCCAAGAACATCCCGATGATGATCGTTTTTAATAAGATGGATTTATGCGAGAACCCCTCGCTGGTGAAGGTCTGGGGGGCAAGTTTGATGCGCGAATTTTCGACGGTCACGCCCCTCTACATCAGTGCTCAAAGTCCAGCGCAGGTCGACGAGGCCCGCAAGTCGATCATGGCTTTTTTTGAACGCGGCATGGAGACCTATGAGGTCGTCATTCCATTCGAGGATGGGAAGACTGTGGCGCAGATCCATGAGTTGGGCAACGTCGAGGCCAAACGCACGACCGATAAAGGGATCTTCTTTCGGGTGCGCACGATGAAAGAGTTCGCAAACCAGCTGAATTTAGGGCGCTACAAGATTTGAGCGGTGTTTTGCAGGAGTACTCTCCTGCTGCGGCAAGGGGGCGATGGAGCTGCTCACGTGCTTGTGTACGTCGGTGGCCTAGCCGTTGAACTCGATATAGCCCGAGGGATGGATTCGTTTTCGAACTGCCTCGCGGGGCTGGAATGAGTTTTGGGTCCGCAAAAAGAATTTTTCAGCGAGGGCATTTGTTTTGAAAAATTCCTTCAATCGCTCTTGAGATTCCTTAGGGCTCATCTTTTGGGCTTGTTGAAACAAATCCTCGAACAAGACTCTCGTCGATCCAATCGCAAGCGAAGGGAAAGCTCCTTCATCTACTTCCCCGAAACCTACGATCAGCAAGCGGGACCAGAGCTCTTTAAGGGTTCTTTGGTAAGTGGCCTCTTGTGTTCTGCCTTGCAACCCCGAGCTGCGTTTGAGGGCCTTTGTGGAAAGAGGCGAGTCTGTTTCAAGAATCTCAAGAATCTCCCTTGCTTCATGCGAAAGACCGCGTAAAGGCTCTTTTCCGCCGAGGAAGCTCGCCAGCATTGCTGTGAAGATGCTTTTTGAAAAGAAAGTCGCGCGACCGCGATACCATTTCGTGTAGATTACTTCTCGGCTCCTAGAGAGCTCCTCCCTCAAATGCCACATTCGAGATACGCGATCATCGCCCTCGTCATCCCACTGCCAAAGCATCTTGTGTTCGGGATAGGCTACCGACCATAACGAAAGCGGAAGACGAGCGTTGTCGATCGGAAAAACCAGGAGCATTCCGTGAGTGTTGATAGCTGAAATCGCTGACTTCCGTCTTATCTGTTTCATGTCTCGAACGTGGCGAGCGTCAAAGCCCCTTCGCACGTGTAGTGCCTACGAAGCGGCGAGGCTTTTCGAGGATGATCCGGATTCTCATTGAAAAAATGGTTTTGAATCACCTCAAACTTCTCTCTATACTGCCAGGCCCGTGCCCGTCGGCGCTGCTGCACGCTCTCAATCGGAAAAATATCGTAATAGGCCCTCGCTTGCTCTAATACGCGTTGAAGGGGTTCCCAAATTTGATTCTTTAGGCGGCTCGGCAATTGCTTATAAACCTCGTGCGCCAAGAGATCGAGCTCGCTAAGAGTTCTAGAAGCGGCTTCTTGAGGGTACGGGCGGTTTAGGGATTCGGCCGTCATCGCATGAGGCCTCAACGATCTCAAGACATGAGCCTTAAAGATTTTGACCTCCTTTAAGATGCTTTCAGGAGAATCCAGCAAGTGAAAGCGGCTAAGGAGTTCAATCCAGGAAAGAGTTTCAGCTATGTTTGTCGACGACACCTGGCTGATCGTAAGCGTGGTTCGTTTTTGCGCGCTTGAAACCTCAATTTTGAAATTTTCACGCTGATGCTCTTTGGTCACGACGATCCGAAGGTCGTGCATGCGCAGCTCGAGGGGCCAGTTTCCGGCAAGTCTTGCGAAAGGGATGTCTTCGAATCTTTGGGGTGTGCCGAATAGCTCGATCGCTCGATCGAAATCCCGGTCGAACGTGATTTCCGTCAAATTAAAGTCGACTCGGATCGTGGTAAGGTCATTCAAGATGAACTTGATCCCATAGCCGTGGTAGGCTTCAACGTCTTTGAGAAGGGAAGGGGCCTTGTTCAGGATATGGCCATCAGGCTCTTCCTCCGCGTACGATGGGCTCGCAAGGCAAAGAAACAAAAAAGCCCCTCTCAAGAAGTTTGTCGCATCCTTTTTTTTCATGAACCAGCGGTAGATATATAACTGCGAAAAAAATCGCAAGCGATTTGCGTCGTGACTTTGGGCATGAATGGTTATTGTTTGACCGGCATCAGCCCGATGAGTTCGGAACCTGCGCTGCTCAACGTCTTCGGGAAACTCGTGCAGATCAAACGACGAATGCCCTTAAAAACTTCGCGTTCTTTTCGAGGTCAAGCTCAAGAAGAGCCACCGGAACCTCTCGTCCGTTCGAATATGTTTTTGCGCAGTAAACGCTGGGCTTGAGGCCAGCGTTGGCTAGCCTCGTAGACAAATTCATCGTGCGCCCTACTTTGAGTTGCTCGAGTTCAGATCCGATGAGCGGGAAGGGCTCGAGAAAAGAGGTCGCGACTTCCAGTCCAAGGATCGCTTGATCGGGATCAAGCGCTGCGATCTGCTCCAGGGTGAGAGCGCGATCCAGTGCGAAGTTCCCGACTGATGTACGTCTCAATTCAGCGACATGAGCTTTGGTACCCAGTTTTTCAGCCAGATCTTGGGCCAAGACGCGAACATAGGTGCCCTTTGAGCATTCGACTTCAAAATAGATCCTATTGCCTTCAAACTTGAGGCAATGAAACCTCTTGAGCAGCACGGGGACGGGTTTTAACTCGCTCACCTTGCCTTGCCGCGCGAGATCGCTTGCGCGTTCGCCTCCAACCTTTTTCGCGGAATACTGGGGCGGAGTTTGTAGGTAGGGAGAGCCCACGAATTCTGACATGGCATCCGTGATCTTCGATTCGGTCAAGGCAGGAACGTCTGCTTTCTCTGTCGCTTCACCTTCTGGGTCACCCGTTGAAGTCGAGATTCCGAGTTCAAACACGCCTTCATAAGTCTTCCAATGCGTTGCGAGATTGGGGTAGCTGTCTAAAAAGAATCTGGCAAGTTTAAGCCCTTCGCCCATCAGGATCGGAAGAACGCCCGTGGCAAACTTGTCTAGGGTGCCTCCGTGGCCAATGTCAGTGCGTTTCCATAGTCGTTTTAAGTTTCGTACGCAGTCAAAAGAGGTCATGCCAGACTGCTTGTGAACGAGCACTAGTCCTGACTTCATGGCTATCTTCCTTGTTTTATTCTTCTTCTCGAGAGGCTTCTGAGGCTTGTCTGAGCAGATGATCAATGCGGTTGGTGTTGTCGTAACCCTTGTCGTACTTGAAGGCGAGGTGAGGAGTGATCTTTATTTGAAGGCGCTGCATGAGCTCGCGGCGCAAGAAGCCCGCAGCCTTATTCAAACCTGCTTCGACTTCCCTAGCCCTGGTTTTTTCGCTGTCCGCAAGAGTGAATTGTATGTTCGCATTGCGGAGGTCTGGCGTGACGCCGACGTTTGTAATGGTGAAGAATGCGATGCCATCCAGCCGTGGGTCTTTCAGCTCGCCGGGAATTAGGCCTGCAAGCTCTTCCTTGATGCGCTCTGCAACTTTGGCGGGCCGATAGCTCGGCTTGTCTTGCATGAACGGTCGATGTGCCATACTGCCTTCTCTCCGTTACCTATGCCCTGGCTGACTCGTGAGTAGGTGGTGAAGAGGTCAATTCCTGCGCAACCATGTCAATGGTGAAGGCTTCAATAATGTCGCCCTGCTTGATGTCATTGAAGTTCTCAATACCCATACCGCACTCATATCCTTGAGCCACTTCCTTGGCGTCGTCTTTAAAGCGTCTAAGAGAGGAAAGCTTGCCTGTATAAATGACTCGGCTGTCACGCAGCAAACGCACTTGGCAACCCCGAGTGATCTTGCCGTCAATGACTGAACAACCCGCGACGGTGCCAATTTTGGGAACGTTGAAGGTTTCCCGTACTTCCGCACGTCCCAGATACCTTTCGACGGCCTTCTTTTCGAGCAGGCCCGCCATGGCTTTCTTCACGTCATCAAGAAGTTCATAAATGATCGAGTAGGTTTTGATCTCGATATTCTCTGACTCTGCAATGGCGCGGGCTTTGGTTTCTGGGCGAACATTGAATCCGATGATGATCGCATTCGACGCGCTCGCAAGCATGACGTCGCTTTCCGATATGCCACCTGTCGAAGCGCTCAAGATCTTCACTTTAACCTTTTCAGTCGAAAGCTTCGTGAGGCTATCACGAATGGCTTCGGTAGAACCAAACACGTCCGTCTTGAGAATGACTGGAAGCTCTTTGAGTTCTCCTTGTTGAACCTTCGAGAAAAGGTCCTCAAGAGACATTTTCGAGGTTTTTGCGGAATCAGCGCCTCGATTTTTCGCGACACGATGCTCTGCAACCTGTCTTGCTTCGATCTCAGAAGCCATGACATTGAATGCGTCACCAGCTGTTGGAACGCCTTCAAGGCCCAAGAGTTCAGCGGCATATCCAGGGCCCACGGTTTTCAGCAGTTTGCCTTTATCGTCCGTCAGGGCGCGAACACGGCCACAGAAACCGCCAGCAACAATGGAATCTCCCACGGAAAGCGTGCCACGTTTCACCAGCACATCCACCACAGCTCCTCTGGAACGGTCCAATCTCGCTTCAAGCACTGTGCCTTCGGCTGGTCTGTCAGGGTTAGCCTTCAGATCGAGAACTTCGGCTTGCAACAAGATGCTCTCAAGGATTTCCTTGATCCCAGTCCTCTTTAGAGCCGAAACATTCACGAAAATGCTTTCACCGCCCCACGCTTCAGGAACAAGGTTGAGCTCAGCAAGGCCTTTCATGACTTTGTCAGGATTCGCGCCTGGTTTATCAATTTTATTTACTGCCACGATGATCGGTACGTTTGCCGCGCGTGCATGGTCAACAGCTTCGCGCGTTTGAGGCATAACGCCGTCATCTGCCGCAACGACAAGGATGACGATATCAGTGACATTCGCACCGCGAGCACGCATTACGGTAAACGCTTCGTGGCCAGGAGTGTCGATGAAGGTCACCTTCTTGCCATCTACTTCAACGGTATAAGCGCCGATGTGTTGGGTGATCCCGCCGGCCTCGCCTGCCGCTACGTTCGCCGAACGAATCGCATCGAGCAACGAAGTTTTGCCGTGGTCGACGTGCCCCATGACCGTCACGATCGGAGGTCTAGGTTTCAAGTCTTCTGACTTGTCTTCGACCTTCGGGATAATGTTTTCTTCTTTAAACGCCACGTTCTCAATTTCGTAGCCGTATTCACCTGCGAGCAAAGTCGCTGTATCCATATCAAGCGTATGGTTCAGCGTGGCCATGACTCCCATGCCAATCAACTTTTTAATGACCTCATTGGTTTTGACGCCCATTCGTTGAGCCAACTCAGACACGGTAACGGCATTCTCAATGCGGATGACCCGTTTATGGGCCGCCGGTGTGGTAATCTCTGTTCTTCTAATTTCTTTATTAACGGGAACCTTCTTTTTCTTCGGTAGAAAGATCAATTCTTTCTTCGCGCGGTAATCCGAAACTTTAACGTCGAGAGGATCTTTGTCACGCTCTGTGCGGCCAGCTCCACCCTTTTTCTTAAAATTCTGTTCTTCTTCAACCAGTTTATCGATGGCTTCTTTGCCGAGGTTGACAATGCCCACCGAACCCGGACGGCTTGGTTGCCCTGGCATGGACGTCGTAGGGCGAACATTGGGTTTTGGTGCAACAGGCCTCTTGATAGGATCTTCTTTGACGATGTTCAAGATGCTGCTGGTCCTGGTGCTTGTAAGGCCTTGGCTACGAGCCCCCAGGAGTGAAGGCAGTTTAAGACCGCTTCCCACCGGAGAATGGGTGGTCTTTGGTGCCACAGGAGGCTGAGTCGTTGTTTCTTGGGTAGAGAGCGGTTTTACCGGAGAACTTTGTTTTGCCTGAGGTGATGCGGTCGAAGCAGCAATTTGCGGAGCCGTCGGCGCTTGCGCAGGGGACTGAGCCTGAAGTTGCGCTTGTTGGGCTGCAGCTTCGGTGTTTTCCATCTCTTCGCTTTCAACGACAGCTTGAGTTTCACCTAAACCTGCCGTCGACTGCGTAGGAGCCATTCCAGACTGTTCAGCCGGCTGAGCGCCTTCTTCATCAGAGGCCTTCGCGCGCCGTCGAATAACCGTCGTGCCCACGCGCTTTTGAACAAGAGGTTCTCCCTCTTTTTCTTTTTTCCGGGAAGATGCTTTTGAAGCTTTGCTCAAGAGAGCTTGTTCTTTAGCAATTTGATCACGCACGGCCTTTACTTCTTCAGTTCCTAAAGAACTCATATGACTCTTTACATCAATGTCGAGCTGCTTAAGCTTATCCAGAAGGGTCATCGAATCGATTCCCAATTCTTTTGCAAGCTCGTAGACTTTGACTTTTTGCAATGTCATTGCAATAGCTCCCTTATTCGCAGTGTCTGGGCTCTCGTTGGTTGGTGATACCACTCTCTATCCTCTTTTCTGTACAACTACTCTGACTTCCTGTCCGAGTCTTTATCGTCTCCTGACGGCTTTGGTTTTGATCCCATGCCGGCCGCCGCCATTTCTTGACGCAATCTTTCTTCAGCCAAAGACTTAGAATCTCTTACAGGGCCTGCGGGAGATTGTATCGAAGGCCCGGTTTTCACCTGTTGAGTGCTTTCAAGGGGCGTCCCATCTTTGGTCAACATGATCGCTTCGCCGCCCTTTTCAACAACCGTTTGCGCGCGCAACTTAAGATTCTTTGCTTCTTCTTCTGTGCCAAATCCGGGAACCTTCATCAAGGACTCGATTTGAGCTTCTGCAACCTGGAATACGTTAAGGAAACCCGTTTGATAAAGCCCTTGAGCCAGAGTCTCATTAACCCCTTCAATGTGCTGCAGGTTGAATACCGCGTCGGCCATGCGTTTTTGCAGCTTGGTTTTCGAAATGATATCCAACCGCCAGCCCGTCAGCATCGCGGCAAGGCGCACATTCTGGCCTCGTTTGCCGATCGCAAGTGAAAGCTGGTCGTCTTCGACCATGATTTCCATCGACTTGTTGCGCTCATCCATCTTTATCGATGAGATTTCGGCAGGCTGAAGCGCTGCTTTGACGAACAAAGCCGAGTTTTCATTCCAGGGAATGATGTCGATCTTTTCGCCGCGCAACTCGTGGATAACGTTCTGAACGCGAACGCCCTTCATCCCGACGCAAGCGCCCACTGGATCTACATCACGGTCTTTGCTCCAGACCGCGACCTTAGCGCGTGAACCTGGTTCTCTTGCGGCTGCCTTGATCTCAACAATAGCGTCAGCAACTTCCGGCACTTCCATCTCAAAGAGTTTTGCTAAGAACTTAGGCGAGGTGCGGGTCATATACAGCTGAGGCCCTCGCGGGGTCATGACGACATCGCTTAAATAAGCTTGTACGCGATCGCCAGGTTTGAAGGTTTCCCCAGGAATGATTTCGCTTCGTGGGAGCATCGCATCCGTTTTTCCAAGGTCAATAATCAGGCTTCCGCGTTCAACACGGCGTGCGATGCCTGAAATGACTTCGCCCTTGCGGTGGATGAATTCACCATAAATAATATCGCGTTCTGCATCGCGAACCTTCTGGAAAATCACCTGTTTTGCGGTTTGGGCATCGATTCGTCCGAAGTCAGGGGCATCCAACTTAATGCCAAGCTCGTCGCCCGAGTTCACCTCGGGATCAAGCTTGCGCGCCTCCACAAGGTCGATGTCCATGTCGGGATCGCCGATATCGTCTTCTGTTGGAACAACTTGCTTGAATTGAAAGAGCTCGATTTCGCCACTCTCAGGGTTGTAGTGGGCTTCTAGCTGAGCGCCAACGCCAAACTTTTTCTGTGCGGCTAAAAGAACCGCTTGCTCAAGAGCTTCAATAATCACTTCTTTTTTGATGCCGCGATCTTTCCCAACTTGTTCAATGACCCGGCTCAAATCTGACATGTTCATGTCTCAATCACTCCTTCAAACTCAAGATGGGCCTTCGAGATCAAGGCTAAAGGCACATTGATAAACTGCCCATCTACGCTTAATTTCACCTTTTCGCCATCTCCATTCAAACCTTCAAGTCGGCCGATGAAATTCTTCTGCTTTTTATGCTTTTCCCAATATTCCAAGTTTTCAGTCTCTTCTTTTTCCAAGGCTCGAAATGTATGAAGCCTGGCTTTTCTCCCTCTAAATCGGTCAAAGTCTTTGGCTTTCCGAAGCGGCCTTTCAACACCGGGGCTGCTGACTTCCAATGTGTAATGCCCTTCCACTAATGGAGTCGTTTCGAAAAGTTCGTCGACAGCCTTGTTTACCGCAACGCAATCATCAAGGCCGATTCTTCGTTTGGTTTCAGAATTGTTTAGAAAATCAATGAAGAGAGTGATTTTCCTTCCCCCTGCGGTTGACTGCTCCATGGCGACAACCTCATAACCCAAGGGCGCTAGAACGTTCTCAACGTCGCGTTGCAATTGCTCGAGCGCTTGCTTCGAGTTGGGCTTGAGTTGTGCATCCATCAGAATTCAACCTAAAGAATCAGCCTAAAAAAAAAGTGGGCTTTTGGCCCACTCATACGAAGAGTCTTAGACTGAGGCTCTTTTAGCATGCCTCGAATAAAGGATGCAATGTTTTTCCACACTTGACCGGACTGACCCGAAAAGCTTACACCTCACGGTTATGCAAGAAATTCGAGTCCGATTCGCCTCAAGCCCCACCGGTTTTCTTGATATCGGGGGAGCTCGGACGGCCCTATTCAACTATCTTTTTGCGAAGAAAACCGGGGGGAAGTTTGTTTTGCGCATTGAAGATGCGGACGTCGAGCGCTCAGAAGCGGTTTATACAGAAGATATTTTAAAGTCATTACAGTGGCTTGGCCTGAATTGGGATGAGGGGCCTGTTTTTCAGAGTCAGCGTCTTGAGCGTTACCAAGCCGTATGCAAGCAACTGGTTGAACAAGGCCACGCGTACCAAGAGGAATCGTCTACAGTGCGTTTCAAGGTTCCGAGCGAGAAGGGGGTAACAAGCTTCAACGACCTCATCCGTGGACTCGTTGCCACCGAGAATAAAGACATCAATGATTTCATTATTCAACATGGCAATGGAAGCCCTGCTTCTAGCCTAGCCTGCGTCGTAGATGATCATGACGGTCGAATCACTCATGTGGTTCGAGAAGAGAAGGCAGCCGATCAGATGCTACAGCAGTTGCTTCTTTATAAAGCTCTGGGATTCGAGCCCCCTGTGTTTGCGCACCTTCCAGAAATCTTAGGTCCTGACAAACGAAGGCTGGCCAAACGCCATGGCGCGCTGAGTGTGAACCAATATCGGAGTGAGGGGTTCCTCGCCCAGTCTTTGCTCAATTGTCTTGCCCGCTTAGGGTGGAGCCACGGTGATCAAGAAGTCTTTTCAAAAGAAGAGCTTGTTGAGCTTTTTTCACTAGAGCAATTGGTAAACTCAAATGCTGTTTTTAACGTAGATAAGCTTTTGCGGCTCAATGGCCACTATATCCGAGACGTTCCCAATGAAAAGCTTGCGAGGCTTCTCCTGGAAGATTTCCTAGAGGACTGGAATGCCTGGGGACGTGTTTCGGGGCTTCGTGAGAAACTGGTCTCTGCCAGCGGGTTGAGTTTGATAGAGTTGTTCAAACAAAAAGCGAAAACCCTGAAAGAGCTGGTGAGTTTTCTCAGACCGCTCTTTTACGATGGGGAACTTCCGCTTGATGAAAAGGTGTACTCCCAATGGGCGAAGGCGCGTTTGGCAGGACCGCTCGAACACATGCTTGTAGAGCTTAAACATGTTCTGAAAGACCAGCAAGGCATCTTGGGCCAAATCGGGGCGGATCCCGAGACCTTAGAGACTTTGTTTCGCGCGACCGCGGACAGGTTTGAGATGAAGCTTTCGGAACTCGCCCAGCCCACGCGGTTTTTCGTTCAGGGCGAGACCAACGGTCCTCAGCTCTTTGACGTGATGGCGAGGCTGCCTTGGGCTACGGTAAACCAGAGGATTTTAAGATATCGCGATCTTTTGGGTTAGGGCTTTTCGTCAGGTCTCTTCGGTACACGATGTAAGATCGGACCCGGTCGTAAGTAAGCAGCAGCTTCGCAAAAGCTAACAACTTGAGCTCTTCATTTAAGTAAAGCCATTCAATTGGACTTCGCCGATAGCCAATCCATCTAAGATTACCTTTCGCGTCGCTTGAAAACTCGAAGTGGCGTATCCAACTAAAAAAGTTGATATTTGTTGATCTTTTTAGTATGGATTCGAGTTCTTCGCAGCAATCTCGTTAAAGAGGTCAGGAGCTTGTTTTGGATCGCAGAACTCCGTACTTTTGTTGGACCTTTGCCATGGTATTTGGGCTTTTTGCGGTGGCAAGCCGTGAATCGCTGGCCGACCATAGCCTTAAGAAAAACCTAAAGGTGGGTGTTCACCAGGTTCAAATCGAAAGAGGAGAGCACCCTCTTTCTTACTTCAAGATCACTTACGACCAATTTGAAAGTTGGAAATACCTCGAATGGGGAGCTAGGCGCTGGAGGAAAAGAGAACAGATCGATCCTGATCAATGGCTGGGAGATCGAAGCTTTTGGCTGACAGATCCTCAAGACACCTCCGGGCTGGTGCGATGGATGTATCCCGAGATGGCTGCAAACAGGGTTTTTGAAGCAACGCTGACCACGGCATCGACTGAGCAGTGGGACAAGCTCTGGGCGGCGGATGAAGCCGTGCTTGCAGCGATTGAAGATGATCTTTTCGCGTTCATGCGTGAGCACTGGAAAAGCCTGGCGGCTCTTGAGAAACAAGCCTCTGGCCCAGGAAATGCTTTAAAGGCGGGAAGCTTCGAATGGCAGATCGCTCTACGGAGACATTCAGCGATTCTAAGAACGCTCGATCATCTAGAAGGAATCCGGAATTCTCTTTTCTCGTTTGATGAGAGTGTTTCGAAGTTCATCAAGAATGCTGATGTTTTACCACCCATTTCTAAGACCCATTATTCTTCCCAAGTCTTCAGCGCAAAGTTGCTTTTGGTCGTGCATTCCACATCGTCGGTTGGAAATGACATTCATCAGACCAAGAACAAGAGAGTGGGATGGGATTCTGAATGTCTAACAAGACCAGCCACGGAGGCGTTGGTGAGGCAATTTAAGGCTAGTTCTCTTCCCGTGGTCTATTTGATGCATGACGATCATTTACAAGACAGTTCGTGGTGCCTTTCGGATCGCAGTCCTGATTTGGCTCTCTATTCAAAAGATGGAGAACACTCTGTGATGAGCGCCGCTTCGGAACTGGTCATTACCGGCGGAAAATTCGGTTACTGCCATGGCAACGCGCTAAGAGATGCGATTTCAAGGCACTTTTTGGTGTCTAGAGAGCCGTTGACGATCGATCTGCCGATGGATGCGATCTATACGGAGCAAAATGAATTGCTAGCCTCGAAGCATCGTAGGGAGGGCGATCTTGATTTTATTTCTTACTTCGATGAGCTGCACTTTGGGAAAGACGGAATCCTGGTTTCAGATGATGTTTATGGCCCGCTCAATCTAACGGACTATGATTTTAAGGTTTCGTTAAAGGGTAAGCAGGTGCTCTCGTATGGATATGGCCTGCGCCAGGTGCATTTAAGATTCGTGACCGCAGGCCTCGAGCCCCGGGGGAAAAATTAGGTACTGGGTTCGCGCCGCCTAGGGTCCAAGATTTGACGGGCCCGCGCGAAAACCGAATCAAACATGGGCTCGGTCAACTTACCTGTAAATGTATTTTGTTGGCTAGGATGGTACGATCCTAAAAGCCATCGGTCGCTGCCAAGCTCTACGACCTTTCCGTGCCCAAACTGAGGTCTAGCGGTTTTAGGAGCAATGCCCATCTCGCGCAAGACATTCCAGGCCTGGTCAAATCCTATTTTACCCAAGGCAAGATAGACTTTGGCTTTAGAGAGCTTCTTGATCTCCCATTTGAGATAGGGAAGGCAATGTGCGATTTCCTGAGGGGTGGGTTTGTTGTCTGGGGGAGCGCACTTGACCGTAGCCGTAACGAAAGCGTCCGTGAGGCGAAGCCCATCCTCTTTGTGGATCGAATGCGGTTGGTTCGCGAATCCCGCCTTGTGCAGGGCTCGATAGAGCCACTCCCCTGAGCGATCCCCTGTGAAGACCCGTCCTGTGCGATTGGCGCCGTGGGCCGCGGGAGCAAGACCGACGATCACCAGTCTGGCACCGTAGTCGCCGAAGCCCGTCACTGGGCGAGCCCAGTACCGCTCATTTGCGAATGACCTTCGCTTCACCTTCGCGATTGAAACGCAATGGTTGCGCAATCGCTTGCATTTTTCGCATAGAGTGATTTGCTTTTCGAAAGACGTCCATTCTTTTGCGACGATTGACATTAGAGACCCAATAAAACCTTGAGCGGGCCCGATTGCAAGTGGTATCGGTAGTCTCACACCTATGAAAATACACAACGAGCTGCTTTCTACGCCGCAAGAAATCCAGGCTTTGGCTACTGCATTGCAGGGACAATCAATGATCGCTGTCGACACGGAATTTTTGCGCGAAACGACGTTTTACCCTGTGATCGGGTTGATACAAATCGCGACTGAGACCGAATCGTGGTTGGTTGATCCCTTGCGCCTTGAGAACCCGGACATCCAGCCTTTGCTTGATGTTTTTTGCGATCCAAAGATCGTAAAGGTCTTGCATGCATCGCAGGCTGATCAAGAATGCCTTTACACAAGTTATGGCGTTACCGCCACGCCTTCTATCGATACGGCTGTTGCGGCATCACTCTGCGGTTACGGTGATAGCATAGGCCTTTCCAAGCTTCTCAAAGATGTGCTGGGCGTGCACGTTCCCAAAGGGCATGCGCGCACCGATTGGACTGCGCGCCCGATGCAAGAGCATTTGAAAAAATACGCCCATCAAGACGTTCAACATTTGGTGAAGGTCGCGAAAAAGTTGCTTGAGCAACTGGATTCGAAAGGACGCAAGGCATGGGCGTTCGAGCTGTCGGCTCGGTTTGAGAAGAAGAAGAATTACGAGCCTAATCCCGAAGGCATCGCTTTGAAGCTTGTGAAGAGCGGCAGACTCGACAACCGCGGGTATGCGGCTCTTATTGAACTCGTTCGATGGCGCGAAAATAGGGTGCGCCATCTTGATGTGCCCAGGCGTCGGGTGGCCGATGATGATGTGTTGATGGATTTGGCGAAGGTGCGCCCGAAAAACCTCGATCATCTTACTGCTTTTCGTGGATTGAATAAAGGCGAGCTCAAAGCCAGTGCAACGGCTCTTCTTGAAGCGATTCAAAAGAGTGAGAAACTCGGTGAGAGCGAGCTTCCGCAGGTGCCCACTCCGGCAATCCCTTCGCTCAGTGAGGCTCGCGCGGTCGAGTTTCTTCAATGTTTCGTGCGCATCCTTTCGGATCAGCTCGAGATCTCGGCGCGTCATTTGATCACGGGCGATGATCTCTTGTTTCTGCTCAGGCGAAACGTAAACACGGTGGAAGACATGGTTAAAGAAGGCCTGCTCACCGAAGGCGCCGGGCGTTTGATCGGGGAAGAACTCCTGGCGATGCTCAAAGGAAAACGACAGTTGTCCTTGAGGAACAACCAGGTATTCCTGGTTGAACAGGCTTAAATTCTTTTTGTTCAGGTTTTGAGGCAGCTAAATAACCGTCCTGATCGCGCCAAAGTGCCTTGTGGCGGCAAAAATGGCTGGGCAAATTTCTCTGTCTCGCGACTTGCGATGGAGCCGTCATAAAATGGCTCTATGTTTACAAATGATTCTTCTCAATCAAATATTTTGGATCTGACATCTAAACAAACTTTGTTTGAACTTGCGATAGAACCGCGAGAACTTTTGGGGCACGAAGGAGCCAAACTCATCGCCGACCTCAAAGACCGCGCGGCCGAGGCCGAATACACCCACATGTATTTCAGGGATCCGATCAGGCCCGGCATCGTGTGGTTCACGGCATTAGGCGAAGACAGTGGTTTGGCGTTGCCGACAAGAGGCAGGCTCGACCAGTGCCGCAAGATGACGGATAAGATCTTTCCAGGTTTTTTAACTGGACTTGAGGCGCAAGTCACCGAAGCCACCGAAATGGGCAGTGATGAGGAGCATTGCGATGAAATCATCCTCTCCCAAATCCCGCCGCTCACTTTAGGGGTTTCGGGGATGGAACTTGCTACGGCACTCGAGTACATTGTTTTTGTCTACCCGCAGATGGTTAGGGCCTGGGCCGCGTTGATCTTCGCTTACGATCAAATCCTGACTCTCAAAGCGGGTGCAGAGAGCGTGCGCGAAGAGTGCATCGGAAATTGCGATCACGCGCAGATCGTCTCGCATCTCATGAGCGACGAGGTTCTCGAGGCTTAGCACTGACTTCTTCAAGTGAAGCTTTTGACCGCGAATTGTAAAAAAGTATTTCGCACGTTTGAGATCGGGCGCGAGTAGGGCACGCCACTCAAAAATTAGGCGCAGGACGTGAGTCAGAGGCGTAAGGATTTGGGCTAAGGGTCTTAATCGGCGTTACCAGCGACAAACCCCCATGTTCAAATGCAGCCCCATCGTGACAAGATCCCAAGATTGTGATCCATATTAGGTATGTCTAAAAAGGTTCCTGCCAAAACAAAAGACCTTCCTGCTACTCACGGAATGCTTTTAGAAGTTCGAGATGAGCTGAAGGCTAGTATCCATGGAGTAAAGAAAGACCTCGAGGGAGTAAAGAAAGACCTCGAGGGAGTAAAAAGTGACCTCCAGGGAGTAAAAAATGACCTCAAGGGCGTAAAAAATGAACTCGGGGTTGTAAAGAAGGGGCTTGAGGCGAAGATAGAAGCAGGCTTCTTTGAGATGAAGTCACTTTTTCATCAAGCACTGTTACGTTTTGAGGAACAACGGTCCGAGAACAAGATAGTTTTAGAGGCGCTTCAGGGATTAGCTCAACGACAAGATCGCCTCGAGTCCGAATTTATTGAAGTGCGTGACACAGTCCGAAGCCTGGCCAAGGCCAAGCATGGTAGAGGCCGCGCATAAAGCCTGAATGCACTCCCGAGATTAGACAGCATTGTCAGCGAGCAGAAGATCGCGCCTAAGCCGGCAGACGGCTCTTTCGCAGTTCATTTCCCCTCTCTGTCAAAGTTTGCTATAAGAACGGCTATGAAGGTCATTCGACTCAAACATCCTCTCGCCGTGCTCTTGCTTTTGCCGGTACTGGTTTTGGTGTTTATCGTACTTGGTCTCTTCTTTGTGGGCGCCCTGCTTTTGCCAAAACGAAAGGAGCAGAGAGAAGATCTTCCTTTAGAGAAATCTCGCTCTAGTCGCGAGAGGCCTTTCCCCTCGAAACCAACTGTCATCGAAGCGGATTATCGTCGCATTTGATTGACGACTTGGCGAAGAAGTTCAGTGAACAGTATTTTCTGTTCATTCGAGATCGTCATGATGCTCAAGCCTAGTTGCCAGCGTTGATTCCCGGTTTTTGCATCAATTCCATGGATGACGCGTTTCACGGCCGAGATGGCCTCGATGCTTGAAGGAAAGTTTCCTCGAGGCTGGATCTGCGCGCGCACAAGTTCACCAGGAGTGAGAACCTTGATGCGCTGGTCTTCGGTCAAGACTTGAAAACCCGATGGAGACAGGTTGTCAAGATCGCAAGCCACCGAGACTTCCTCGGTGCCTGAGAAAAAGTTCATGATCGTACGCGATGGCATGATGGGAATGCTTTCTGTGAATGGAATTCTAGGAAACTTGCGCACGTAGTCGGGCAGCACGCCTTCGCGGGCGATAGCGTCGTTGAGTTGTTGGGTTTCGACTTCACCCAGAACAAAAAACAGACCCAAGGCAGTACCGCCCTCGGTCGACTCGCAAGTTAAGATTGCGTCGCAGTTGAACTCAAATATCGGGGTAGCTATGACCTGAACCGCCACTTTGATCCGCCGACCAATAGTCTCTTTAGGGTCGAATTGCGTCCATTTGAACCCCGGGACTCCGGTCGCATTGATCAAGTGTTCACCCACCGGAAAGACCTTGTTGCCGATATTGAACGATATCTTGGCCTTAATGAATCGAGGTGAGAAGCTAGTTATGCTCATGTCTTTGGCTCTATCGGAAACTTTTTGCGTCGCATCGAGGGGGATATTCTTGCCGCCCGCCAAGAAGGCTTTTTGAATACAGCTGAAGGCTTGTCCATCATCCTCCCTTGCGCTATGAATAAAAGAAGTCCAAAAAAAATCAAACCCTTGGAGGCGCTATGCCCAGTGTAGAGACCACAAAAGAAATGGTGACCCAGAGCTATGCAACCATTCGTAAGAACCTCGATGTATTGAGAAAGCGGCTAGGGCGTCCTCTGACACTGGCGGAAAAGATTTTATTGGGCCATCTCGATGATCCAAGTGAACAGGAACTCAAGCCTGGCTCCAGCACTCTAAGGCTGCGCCCTGATCGCGTGACGATGCAAGACGCCACTGCTCAAATGGCTCTTCTGCAATTCATGCAGTCGGGTCGTGATCAAGTCGCTGTTCCTTCAAGCGTGCACTGCGACCATTTGATCCGTGCGTACAAGGGGGCTTCGGCAGACAACCAGACGGCATCGATGGAAAATAAAGAGGTTTACGATTTCTTGCGGTCTGCCTGTAATAAGTATGGGATCGGATTTTGGGGACCAGGCGCGGGCATCATTCACCAAGTGGTTCTAGAGCAGTATGCGTTTCCTGGCTGCATGTTGATCGGAACCGACAGCCACACTCCAAATGGCGGAGGCCTTGGCATGATCGCTTGCGGGGTGGGAGGAGCGGACGCCGCTGAAGTGATGTCGGGTCTTGCTTGGGAAGTGAAGTATCCCAAACTCATTGGCGTGAAGCTCACGGGTAAGATGAATGGCTGGACTGCGCCTAAAGACGTGATCTTGAAAGTATGCGAGATCCTCACCGTAAAAGGCGGGACCAACCACATTGTCGAATACTTTGGCCCGGGTTGCGAGAGCATCAGCTGCACCGGAAAAGCGACGATCACCAACATGGGTGCTGAGCATGGCGCTACGACCTCGATCTTTCCTTATGATGAGAGGATCCAAAAATATCTAAAGGCCACAGGCCGCAGCGAATTGGCCGAGCTTGCCGAGAAGAACAAAGACTTGTTGCGAGTCGACGCGGAGGTAGAAAAGGATCCTGCGAAATTCTACGACCGTGTGATTGAAATCGATCTTTCGAAACTTGAACCGCACGTCTGTGGGCCTCACACGCCTGACCTTGCGCGCCCTGTTTCAAAAATGGCTGAAGACGCGAAGAAGAATGGATATCCGTTTGAGTTGAAGGCCGCATTGATCGGTTCTTGCACCAACTCTTCTTATGAAGACATGGGAAGGGCGGCTGATGTCGCGAAACAAGCGCTGAAGGCAGGCGCAAAGGCAAGCATCCCGTTCATGGTCACTCCTGGCAGCAATCAGATTTTCGAAACCATCAAGCGCGATGGACAAATGAAGGATCTAGAGGCCATCGGCGGGTTGGTTCTCGCCAACGCGTGTGGCCCGTGCATCGGCCAGTGGAAGCGTGACGATATCAAAACCGGCGAGAAGAATTCGATCATCACATCTTACAATCGAAACTTCCCGGCGCGAAATGATGCCAACCCTGAGACGATGGCGTTCATCGCGAGTCCTGAGATCGTCGTGGCTTACGCTCTCGCTGGAAGGCTTGATGTGAATCCGATCTCCGATGAAATCGAAACCGTTGATGGGAAGAAGTTGAGGCTTCAACCCCCAGAGGTCGCGGATGAGCTTCCGAAGAAGGGGTTTGTCTCTACGCTGGATGGTTATCAGGCTCCGGCCAAAGACGGCAGCAAGGTGCAAATCGAGGTTTCGCCTAAGAGCGATCGGTTGCAGTTGCTCTCGCCGTTTGCCGCATGGGACGGAAAAGATTTCAGTGAACTTCCTCTTTTGCTCAAGGCAAAAGGCAAGTGTACCACTGATCACATCTCGGCAGCCGGACCATGGCTCAAGTACCGCGGGCATCTCGACAATATCTCGAACAATATGTTCTTGGGCGCGATCAATGCGTTTACGGGCGAGGCCGGCAAAACCTTGAACGTGCTTTCGGGCAAAAACGGCGAAGTCGTGCCCGCTGTTGCGCGCGAGTACAAAGCCAAGGGCATGCGATGGGTGGTCGTGGGTGATGAGAACTATGGTGAGGGTTCAAGCCGTGAGCATGCGGCGATGAGCCCGAGATATTTGGGAGCGGCAGCCATTCTTACTCGCTCGTTCGCGCGTATTCATGAGACGAACCTCAAGAAGCAAGGCGTATTGCCGCTCACGTTCGCAAACCCCGCAGATTACGACAAGGTTCAAGAAGGCGATCGTGTCAGCATTCGCGGTTTGGCGAGCCTCGCGCCCGGAAAAAGCGTGGAATGCGTGATCAAACACACTTCGGGTGCAGAAGATCGCATTGAGCTGAAGCATTCTCTTACGGCAGAACAGATTCAGTGGTTCAAGGCGGGCTCGGCGTTGGCTGCGAATAAGAAGTAAAAGAGATTATTTCTATTCAGATGACGCTATATGTCATTGTTCATTGACCCAGACTTCACTTGGTGGTAGCTGCGGCATCTATGAAAATCCGCAACTCTTTCTCCCGTTCGCTAGTCGTATTCTTTCTTGGAGTTTTCTTTTCCGCAAACACGGCATTGGCCAATTGGTGGAACGAACCCGTTCCAACGGAGATCGATCGTGCAGCCACAATCTTGAGCATGCCCGCGGCCACACTCGAAGGATTCATTGAAGAGACAAGAAAGGAACCTCTCGAAGGAGCAGAAGCCACTCTAGCCGGAAGAAAGTTTGCGGTGATGTTTCATTCCGCGCTTACGATGGTGCAAGCAGTTGATCAGGAGCTGCAGACCCCGGGGCTTTCACCAAAACAAAAGGCTGATCTTGAGATTCGCAAGCAAGACTTTCAGGAGCAGGGAAGAGAAGCTCTAGCGTGGGCGTTTGCTTTTGGGTATACGACAAAAGCACGTGTGAGTGACGTGGGTCAATTGCGAATCGTGATGTGGGGCTCACTGGGATTGGTTGCAATTGGAAGATTGGCTTATGAGCTTGGCTTGACTCAAGATTTTGTAACGGCAGTTTCTATAGGCGCGGCGACTCTCGCCGCCGGTACTGTCTATATTGCGTATTCCGAGATCAGCAAGCTGGTCGACCCTTTCACCAGAGGGAATAAGTTTTTTAAAGCTTTCCTCAGTGAACTCGAGTCTAAAAAACAAAAGATGTCGGTTTTTCGACCCTTGAAGTCGCTTTGCGAAGCGCTGCTTCGCTAGGTATGAGGGGGGTCTTGTGCTCACCGAGTGGCGCTGGAAAAAGTTTGAAGAGCTTGAACTCAAGGAACTCTACGAGATCATTCGCCTAAGGGAACGTGTTTTCGTTGTTGAGCAAAGTTGCGCTTATCTTGACTGCGATGGGCTTGACCCGCAAGCGTGGCATCTTGCCGGGTATAAAGATGGGATACTTGCAGCTTACTTGCGGGTGCTTCCCAAGAAACTGAAATACGAAGAGATCTCGTTTGGCCGGGTGGTGACGTCTCCGGAGTTTAGAGGACTTGGATATGGAAAGCACCTCACGAAACAAGCGCTCATGAACATACGTCATACCTGGGGTGAGGATTCAATCAGGATTTCGGCGCAAGCATATTTGGAAAAGTTTTACGCGAGCTTGGGTTTTCAGCGGCAGGGTAATGAGTACCTTGAAGACGGAATTCCTCATATCGAGATGTTGCGGCCCTGACAACTGGTTGCAATTTCTTTGAGCTCTTCTTGCACTTTAAAAACTAAACTTGAAATTTATCGTCCGTGCTTGCCAAACCGTTTCGGGCCATAATAAGAACCGGGCGGGGTTAACGTAGGTCTTCAATCGTTAGGGGGAAATATGAAATTACGACCATCTAAAACGCCAAGGCGTTTGTCGAAAGTCACGGCGAGTGTTCTAGCCTTCTTTTGCGTCGCTATTCTGGCTGCAAATCATTCTTCGGCGGATTCTAGCCCGAAACCAACCAAAAGCGCTTTTATTCATTCTGCCAAGAGAAAACCCAAAGAGAGTTTTAAAAACGCGTTTTCGCGTTATATGCAGAAGCTCGATAAGGCTGGTCTCAATAAACCCACCGAAGCCATTAGCGCTCACCAAGCCGCAAAACCTGTCAAAGAACTCGATCTAGAGCGCATTCCAGAGTGGGATAAGGTAGAAGATCTCGTGCGTTTTTTCAGAGAGGGGCGAGATACTCGTTTCCTTTATACGGACGACCGCCCTGATTTCGCGCGCCGATCAAGTTGGTATTACCCTGATGATGGGTGTTTTGCTCGAGCAGCGCTTTTAGTGCAAAACTTTGACAAATGGAAGGCACCCCAACTTCCAGCAAAGATCTTTATTTTTGGAAGCTTGAAGGTGAAAACCAAGAATTCACCTTCAGGTTCGGTAAGCTGGTGGTATCACGTGGTGCCAGCGATCAAAGTTCCAGGTCAAAAGAATCGGGTTTTTGTATTTGATCCTGCCATCTACGCGCGAGGCCCGCTTGAACTGAAAGCTTGGATCAAACGCATGAGCCCTGACCTTGATAAGGTGCGCGTCAGCGTTTGCAGCCCTTATACGTACACTCCAAATTCAGACTGTTATGACGCGACTCCAAAAACCGATGATTCTGCACGATCGGATCAGTTGTATTATCTCGATGCAGAATGGGAACGCGTAGCTTTACTTGGGCGCGATCCGGAGAAACTCTTGGGCGACGAACCGCACTGGCAGAGAAGAGCGCACTAATAAAAGATTTCGGTTTTAGAGTTTTTCTAAAGTGAATCGGCACCCGGGGTTCTGAAAAACGGAACCCGGATGCCGCCGCTCTTGCTCTGCAAAAAGCCAATGCATTGGGGAAAAAAGTCGAATGCGGGCATTGCAGGAGCTTTTTTGACGTCCATCCGACTAACCCATAGCGAATCTTAGACGGAGCCGGCAATAAAATCCCCTCGGCGATTTTGCCTTTTCTTCCGATAACCTCAACATGGTTCGCCCGGATTCCGTTCGAAAATTTGCCTTTCGCATGACGATCGCCTTTTTCGTATTCATTGGATTGCGCCTGCTCGCGGCAAAGGGCGAAGTGACCGAACCCCGTGCAATCAGCGCGAACGCGCCTCCGGGCACGGCGAGCACCGTGTTTCAAAAGACCAAACCTTATGTTTGCGCCCTCAAGACGGCAGTCTCAGAGAATGCTCCGAAGGCTTCTTATGGCAGCGCCTTTGTCGTCGATAAAACGGGGCTGCTCGCCACGAATTATCACGTCGTGGTGGATGCGGTGAGGACTCCGAAGAAGTACAAGACTTTCGTGATCATCGACGGAAAACCGATCAGGGCCAAAGTGGTTGCGATCGATGTCGTCCGCGATCTCGCATTGGTGCACGTTTCTCATGAGTTTTCAGGAGCCCTAGAGTTTGGAGGCGTTTCACTGGAAACCGGCGCCAAACTTTATTCGGTGGGTGTGCCGGAAGATCTCAATATGTCGATCGTCGAGGGCAATTACAACGGGCTTCAGAAAAATGGTCCGTATGAAAACGTTGTCCTGTCTTCTCCGATCAATCCTGGCATGAGCGGTGGCCCCACTATCAATGAGCAAGCTCAAATCGTTGGCGTGAATGTGGCGATCTTACGCCAGGCGCAGAACATCTCGTTCGCGGTGCCGGCGTCTTACCTCAAAAAACTAGTCGACGAGACGCGCCTGCCTGATCGGGCGGTGGCCGCTGTCGTTGACGACTGGGGACCTTCGATTGTGCGGCAATTGAAGACCGCGGCAGACGAACTTTCAGAAGCTTGGATGCAAAAGGCTTCTGAACGCGTTGAATTCAAAGGGTGGAGGGCGCATGCCCCGCCTGCGGGACTGAAGTGCTGGCGCGATCAAAAAGAAAAGTATGCGAGAGAAGCCAACGTTGATGTTCAAAGGTGCATGTCGCTCTTCAGCGCTTCGCCAGAGCGAGACATTCAGAGCGGCAACTACGAGATCGCGTACATGAACGTGACGAGCCCCAGGCTTAAGAGCTTTCAATTCTTTCACCTGCTCGATGACATTTACGGTGATCTCGCCACGAGCTCGTTTGAATCTAATGGCCTGATTGATGAACTGGTCGACTCTTTGCTCGATGAATCAAGCGAGGCTCGCTACACGAAGCCCCGATGCGGCGAAGAGATCGTAGTGAATAAACAAAACATCGCGATGAAGGTCAACTATTGCGTAACCGGTTTGGTTCGCTATGAAGGGCTGCTCAATGGTTTTGTAAGATGGGTCACTCTTGAAAAACAAAATAGCGCGCTGTTGATGGTGTTGAAGCTCAAGGGCTTTCGTTCTCAAAACATGAAACAACTGTTTGAAGCATTAACCCATAGCGTGGAGAAATTTTAAAATGTTGTTGCTGAGGATTCAAATCGAGAATGCCACGATCGCTCAAGAAGCGTCGGTGACCCAGTTCCCATGCACCCTTGGACGCTCGCAAAGCAATGCGCTCGTGATCAATCACGGCACGGTTTCGGCTCAGCACGCGAAGATTGAAAAGCTCGCAGACAATGAGTACCGGCTGATTGACCAAGGCAGCACGAATGGCACCTATTTCAACGGCATGCGACGCCGCGAACTTAAGCTTGAGGCCGGGCAATCGATTTGGCTAGGGCAAGTAAAATTAGATGTCGTGCGACTCGGAGTGGCTGAAGAACCTGCTCAAGCAATGGATCTCTCGGCAAGAGACCCGCTCGTAGACCACGGGCAGCCCCAGGTTCAGCCTCGAAAGTTGCCAGAGTTTCTTAGAGGCGATGCCAAGAAGATGGTGTTTCAGACCCTGCTTTTGAGCGCAGTGCTTTCGATGGTCTTTGGAATTGATCGCTACCTCTTTGAAGCCGGAAAGTCGCCCTTCTTGACTGTGATGGTCACTTTCACTTTCTTGATGGGCACCGCTTTTGTTGCCATGCCCGTCGCGTTTGTGGCGCGATTTTTCACGGGCCGGTTCAAGTTTTGGCCGATCATGAACTGTCTCTTGGCCCTATCCATTTTCTACCAAGCAGGCGCCTTGTTGGGACCGTTTTTGAGCTTTAACCTGAATAACCCGCAGTTGGTCTCGACCCTTCAGTTGTTTTTTGCGCTCTCTTATTATTTCGCCTTGTTTTATTTCCTCGGGAAAACGATCTCGTCAACGGCCCCCAAGCGAAGGCTTGTCGCCGTCTCTGGCGCCATCACCTCTTGCATCGCAGTGCTGGGTATTCTTGTCAGGGTTTCTATCTCGCCCGAGATGATGAGCGTGACTGGCAGGATCTCTTACCCGATCTCGTCCTACAGTCAGAGCTCTCATCCAGTGAAACAGCTCATCCAAGGCCTAGAGGAAAAGGTTGCCGAGGTCGAGAAAGACCAAACCAAGGCAAGCGCGGTAAAACCTTCCGAGCGCGGCCCAGCTTCAGAGTAGCCACCTCATGTCGTCGCGAAAGAACGCCGAAACAAGGTATAGGGACTCATTTCCCGGACTATTTTATGAGACAAAAAACAGGATTTAACCTTAGATTTTTTTGGATAACGGCGGTTCTTATCGCGGGCCTTTGTTTGTTTCGCGTCGTGTCTGTCGCAGCTTATGACGATGTCGAGGGTGACGCGGTAGAAGTCTACGCGTCAGAAGAATCCGAGGGCGACGAAGACGCGGCTGAAGAGGAGCTTGGCAAACCAGAGATCCGGTTGAGCCGCCCTGAGGAAGCCGCAAGCCGCATCGCGGATATGGGGTATGACCAGGTTCCCGGTTCAGAATACCTTCGAGATTCGGAGTCTCAAAACGCGCTGATCGTCCCGGTGCGCGAGGGAAGGAAAATCGCATCAACGGGCCTTCCCACGCATTCTGCGCCCGCCAGGGAAACTTTGGGGCAGAGCCAAGCGCCTTATCCCACGCTCGAAGCGGAAGTCATTGAGCCTCGAGCGGTAAGCGCAGGCGAAACGCGCGCGCATGTCATCGAATCTCAGCAACGCAGAACTCTGGCCTCGTCTGTTCGCGGCCAAGAGTCGCAGTATGGTTTGCATTCAGAGCCCAAGCCCAATACAAAGATTGATCCGCCTGTGCCTCCGAATACCGCTCATACCGGTGTTCAAGAGGTGAGTGTGATCGTGAGCGATTACGGATACTTCCCGCAGCGCATTTTCGTGACGCAAAATGTTCCCGTGCGCCTGTATTTGACGACCCCTTCTAAAAATACGCTTTGTTTGATGAGCGATGGTTTGAACGTGAAAAAGGGTGTGGCTCCTGGAAAGGTCGAAGAAGTGCGTTTCATCCCGGAACAGCCTGGCGACTATAAGTTTTATTGCCCCGTGAAATCGATCGAAGGAATGATCACGGTGAGGGAGATGCCCGTGGCTGAGCCTTCGACCCGTGGTTTGGCCTCTGAGCCAGGCCGCGAGATCGCCAGTCAAGCAGGACAGCAACCCGATTCTGAACGCGGTGAAGACCAGCCGGCGGCTCGTCCTCCTGGATACAATGAACCCAAGAACGCCACACGACTTCGTTCGCTGATCGAGGATTAAGATGGGTGTCTTTGAAGATTCAGTCGATACCTTTCTTTTGCCAATCAAAGAATTCCTCGAAGATGAAAGCGTCTCAGAGGTCTTGGTCAATGGCGCAAAGGAAATCTTTGTTGAGAAGCGCGGCAGGCTAGAGAAGGTGAATGCGCAGTTTCACGATGAACAATCTTTGCTCGCGGCCGTGAGGAACATCGCCCAGTTCGTGGGACGCAAGATTGATGAAGAAAACCCAACCCTGGACGCAAGGCTTCCAAACGGATCGAGGGTGCACGCCGTTATTCCTCCTTCCTCGCGGAAAGGCACGGTCTTGAGTATTAGGAAGTTCGCCAAAGAAACTCCCACGCTCGTGGATCTGATCAATCGTGGAAGCATTTCGAAAGACGCGGCGCGGTTCCTTGATGTCTGCGTTTATCTCGCGAAGAATGTCATCATCTCAGGGGGCACGGGTTCAGGCAAAACCACGTTGCTCAACGTGATTGGCTCACGCATCCCTGCAAATCAGCGCCTTCTCATCGTAGAAGATGCGAGCGAACTTAAAATCCAAACTGACCATGTCGTGAACTTTGAAACCAAAGCTCCTCTTGCAAACGGCAAGGGGGGTTTGAGCATTCGCGATCTGATTCGATCGGCGTTGCGGTTGCGGCCTGATCGCATCGTCGTGGGCGAAGTGAGAGGGCCGGAAGCCCTCGATCTCATCACTGCGATGAATACGGGCCATGGCGGAAGCATGGGAACGACGCATGCCAACAGTTCTCTTGACGCCCTCGTCCGTTTAGAAACACTTTCGATGATGGGCGACGCGCAAGTGCCGGTAATGGCGATACGAAGACAGATCGCCGCGGCCATTCACATCGTCGTGCAGATCAAACGCATGCACGATGGCACGAGGAAAGTCACAGAGATCTGTGAAGTAATGCCCGAAGTTGATGAAACGGGGCGCTATCAGGTTCGCAATGTCTTTCAATTCGTCCAGCGCGGCAAAACCTCTGAGGGAAAAATCGTCGGGGAAATGATCGCAACGGGTTATGTGCCTAGTTTCTATCCTGAGATCGAGCTGAACCGACTGCCGTTCCCTAAAGAAAAGTTTTCACCTCCTGCCTGGTTTGACCCCAAAAAAGCGGCGTGAAGTGACGGCCATACTCGTAGAGAGAAAACTTGGCCTTCCCCGTAAATTCCGTTAAGGTGCAGCCACATACTGGGGAGGGCAAACCGTGTTTACTATTGAATCCATCATTGCGCGCGAGGTTCTTGATAGCCGAGGTAATCCAACAATCGAAGTTGATTTGAAACTTTCAGGTGGCGCCTTGGGGCGCGGCGCAGTTCCCAGCGGAGCAAGCACCGGAAGTCGCGAAGCCCTTGAACTCAGGGACGGCGATAAAAAAAGATACTTGGGAAAGGGCGTTTTAAAGGCCGTTGCGAATGTAAAAGAGACCATCTCTGCTCGCTTGGTGGGGAATAAATTCGGAACCCAGCTTGAGTTTGATCAAGCTCTCATTGAGCTGGATGGCACCGGAAACAAATCAAAACTCGGCGCGAATGCGATTTTGGGAGCCTCGATGGCTTTTTGCAGGGCGGCCGCTCAAGCTTCTGGGCTTCCTCTCTACCAATGGATCGCAAAAGAGTTTCACGGCAAGTCCAACCCAAATGAAAACTTCGTTTTGCCGGTACCGCTCATGAATATTTTCAATGGCGGCGCGCATGCTGATAATGGCGTCGACTTTCAAGAGTTCATGATCGTGCCCGTAGGGGCTTCGACTTTTTCTGAAGCTTTGAGGATGGGTGTTGAGGTTTTTCACCGTTTGAAAGCGGTGTTGATCGATGAGCATTTGAATACCGGCGTGGGTGATGAAGGGGGATTTGCGCCGTCGCTGGATGACTATGAGAACAAGCATGAGCAAGTTCTTGAATTCGTGATGCAAGCCATTGAGCAAGCTGGCTACCAAGCGGGCAAAGATATCTATTTGGCCTTGGATGTGGCTGCAAGCGAGCTTTTTGAAAACGGAAAATATCGTTTTGAAGGCCGCCGGATGGGAGCTCCTGAGCTGATCAGCGTGTATGAGGGAATGCACAAGGAGTACCCCATTCTTTCTATTGAGGATGGGCTCGCCGAGGGTGATTGGGATGGCTGGAAAGAAATCACCAAACGTTTAGGCAAGCAGTGCCAATTGGTGGGCGATGATGTTTTCGTTACGAACCCTTCGATTCTTCAAGAGGGGATCCAAGCGAAAGTGGCCAATTCCGTTCTGGTCAAACTCAACCAGATCGGAACCGTTTCGGAAACTTTCCGAGCCATTCGTATGGCTCAGGACGCAGGTTATACTGCAGTGATCAGCCATCGTAGCGGTGAAACGGAAGACGCTTTCATCGCGGATTTGGCGGTTGGAACTTCAGCGGGGCAAATCAAAACGGGCTCTGCGTCAAGGTCTGATCGGCTCGCGAAATACAATCAGATTTTGCGAATAGAATCAGAGTTGGGTCGACGAGCTCAGTTTACTGGGATAAAATCGTTTCGACATGGTGGCGCTTAAAAAGGTCTCAAAACGTACTTGGTTTTATCTCTTCATTTTTATTGCTTGGGCTCTCTCTATCTCGGGCGTTTTCGGGAACAGCGGTCTTGTCCAAGCCTATAAGCTCTCACGCGTAAAATACGATATTGTGCTTCGCATTAATGCTCTTGAGAATGAAAAGGCTCGCCTGGCTACGGGCCTGCGCGACCTTGAAAGCGATTCCTTTGTGCAAGAGCAGGCTGTACGAGAAAGCCTGGGGTTTGTGCGTGAGAATGAGCTCGTTTTTGAGTTTCGGTGAGAAAGCCTAGGCAAGATCTGCTTCTTTCCTGGTTCAGGAGAGGCTATAAACCTTCTCGGTAAAAAAATCTTTGAGGCACTGCTCAGGTTGACACCTGTTTGCACTTTGTTACCTTTAAGCTAGGGGCCAAAGCCGAGGCCATTTGGTTTTGCGGTCATGACGAACGAACAGGCCCGTCATATCTCTAAGGAGGGATAAGTATTATGGCAGTTGGGAAAGTAAAGTGGTTTAACGATGCCAAGGGATTTGGTTTTATCCAGCGCGATGATGGTCCGGATGTTTTCGTGCATTACACCGCTATTCAGGGTGACGGATTTAAAACCTTGGCTGAAGGTCAAGAAGTGGAGTTTGACCTCTATGACGGTGCTAAAGGCCCACAGGCCCAGAACGTGATGAAACGCCAGAACTAGATTAAAACCCCAAAATTTTAGACGGAAAAAAACACAAAAGCCCGAACTTCGCATCAATGCAAGGTTCGGGCTTTTGTTTTGACGCCACCATTTGGCGAACCGCTAAAAAGCGGAACACCGTGGAGGCTTATCAATAATAAGGGTCAAAATAAGGGCCTTTGCGCTGATCTTCTACTAGATTGCCAGGAGGCGAAACCACGGGCGTTGTCGAAGTTTTCACAGCCTTATCGCCTTTAATTTCAACCGCAGGTGGCTCAGCGAGGTCTGTCGCGCTCTTGGTCCAATCAATGCGCTCATAAACCGCCGAAGTGTATACAGCGATACGGCGCGCTTTGCCTTGAATTGAACCCTCAACTCCAGAGCCTTCCTCCGACATGAGGGTTTGGTTTTCAGGGGTGCACATCAGCTCAGGTTCTTGCTCAGGCTGTTCGTCAATGTGAGTTCCTGCGTATTCTGGCGCAACATTGCCGCATACCGGTTCTTCTGAAATGCTCATTACTGCTTCGCCGTCGCCTCGAACATCATCATCCATGGCGGCGAGATGTACGATCTTGCGGCGAACTTCGATTCGCCCATCAGCGCGCTTGTAAACACGCATTTCTTTTTCAACGATATTGCCTCTCAGGTTTTCGCCAAAGAGTTTGCCATTATCGCCTTTGCCTTTGATGGCTTTGAATTCAATTTCAGCATTTGCTGTGGCGTCTTCATCACCGTTGATACCCACATTGAGCGAGGCTGCGGTAATAAAAGATTCTTCCTTGCTTGCAGAGACTTTCATGTCGATAAGTCGAATTTTGCCATAATCACCATTGAGGCGGCTGATGCTTTCGGGGCTTTCCGCGCTGCCGAAAAGATCTCCTGTGCCTTCAGGCATCTCTTGGCACAGGATTGTGGGTTTAGTTTCTTCAGACTCGGCACCTTTGACGATGTTGAGTTCGCCAAGAGCTCTTGCGTTCAAGGTCTCGTCTTCGACGAAGATCTGAACTTTTTCGAGATCGTAAGATCCGGTCTTTTCCAGGGCCGGTAGTTGGAATTGATCAGCAAACAAGACTTCATCGCCTTGAAGCGATGTAATGCCGCCTTCTTCAAGCGAGATGGGGTTTGAGCAGGCCGTCGAAGCGGCGGAAGCAGTATCTTCTGCTTTGCCTTTCTTTTGAGTGGTTTCTTTTTTCGCGCATGCGGTAGCGCCTAACACAGTTGCTATTGCCAAAGCTGAAAGTACAGACAATTGGGGGTACTTCATATTTGATTTCTCCTTACAGAAATTTAGTGCGGAAGATATATCATTACATGACTTATTTAGTCAACAATAAAATAGAAATAGTTTATAGAAAGAAAAAGAATAGAGGAGGGCGCTATTCGATGCCGTAGATGAGCGAGGTATAAACCCTGCGGGCGGGCTCAGAGTGGGGGTGTTCTTGCAAAATGCGCACTTCTATCTGGGTT
>JBFMCE010000006.1:0-58766 GCA_040754655.1 Bdellovibrionota bacterium
TTTATATAAATATGATCGTTTGGCAATATGCTTTCGACGCTCAACCCAATCGAATGCCCACCGGACAATGATCGCTGCCGAAAACCTGGGGCAAAATCGAGGCCTCTTTGACCGCTTTGATGAATTCCGCGTTCACGCAATGGTAGTCAATGCGCCACCCAATATTTTTTTCGCGCACGCCCGGACGATAACTCCACCAACTATAATGATTGGGCTCGCTCACGAAGCGCCTGAAGGTGTCGATCCAACCCGCGCCCACGAACCGATCCATCCAAGCGCGTTCTTCAGGTAAAAAACCCGCGTTGTTCACATTGGTCTTTGGATTTCTAAGATCGATCTCTTTGTGAGCGATGTTGTAGTCGCCACACAAGATCACGAAACGTCCTTCCTTCCTAAGCTTTTCGCAAAACTTGAAAATCGCGTCGCAAAACTCCAATTTATACCCGAGCCTCGCGTGATCGCGTTGACTGTTGGGGAAATACGCGTTCACCAAAGTAAACTCTTTGAAATGAGCGGCCAGAACCCTGCCTTCATCGTCAACCGCCGGAATGCCGATGCCTTCCTTCACGTCTTTCGCCGCGACACGGCTGTAAATTGCTACCCCGCTATAGCCCGCTTTCTTCGCTGAATGCCAGTAGGTCTGGTAACCGAGCGGGGCTAAATAAGAAGGGTCGAGTTGAGCTGGGTTGCATTTGGTTTCTTGGAGGCAGACGATATCTGGCATTTCACGGTCAAGCCAATCAAAGAAGCCGTTTCTCCCCACTGAACGAACGCCATTCACGTTCCATGATAAAATCTTCATCGTTGATCTCTTCTTTCACCTTTGCGCCAAACCACGCACCCAGCGCCATCGCTTCAACAACCTCTTCCACAACGGCAAACCAAAGTAGGCGGACTGGCTGGAACGGCAAGCCCAAAAGTGGCAGCTCGCTTGTTCCGGAAAATCTCTGCACATTTGCGGGCGCGATTCGTAAATACCACAGTCCCCACTTTTCTGCAGATGCTTGCACGTGTAAACGTGCTCGCGGCCATCTCGGCTGGACCGCAGCGGAACGACCATGGTCGCGATTTTTTCAACATCCGGAATCTTTGAAGAAGCCGGGTTTTCTCGCCAGATGGCATAGTCGCCCTGCAATTCCTCAAAACTGTGTTCCATCGCGAATCTCTTGCAGCAATGGCCGCGACAGCGGCGTTCTATTTTTGATTCAGGTTCGCCTTGCATTTGGTTTTCCTCGCCATTCGCAGCTCGACCAGCAATGATCATTCTAAGCCCGGCACGTCACTTGCTTCAATGAATGATCAGATCAGGGGGCAATTTTATGGTCAACGAATATCGTGATTATCGTAACACGCGAGCAACGACCGCGTTTGACATCAGTGACGTCACCGCGGTTCAACACTCATCCATCAACTGGCGAGCCATTTTCGCCGGCACTTTTGTTTCGCTTCTCGTTTACTCAACGCTCATGGCTTTGGGCGTCGCCATAGCGGGCGCCACGCTGGTTGGCGTGATCAATGCTGAGGAAGGGGGTACCGCCCTTTCGATCGGATCGGGCGTTTGGCTCATCGTCTCAGCTTTAGTCTCGCTCTTCGTCGGAAGTTATCTCGCCGGTCGCGTTGGCGGTCTGATTCACACCCGGATTGGTACCGTTCAAGGATTGGTTATTTCATCATTATTCTTCGCATTCCTGCTCTCGCAAGTTGGAGCCGGGATAGGCGGCCTTGGCCGTGGGGTCGGGTCTACAATAGGAGCGCTTGGCGGAGCAGCGGGCGATCTTTCAAAAAACCCGCAAGTGCAAGATACGATCGAGCGCTCGCTTGGTGACCTGAATTTAAAATCTCCGCCGGACCAAGTGATTCAAGGCGTGGCCACCAGGCTGCTTCGAGGTGACGAAACAGGCGCTCGAGATTACCTTGCAAGACAGGCCGGCCTCTCTCCCACCGAGGCTCAACAACGCATTGATACTTTTAAGAATGACTTCCAAAACACCGCGAAAGACGTGGGCGCCACTGCGGCCCGAGTGGTTTCAGTCGCGGGATGGACGCTTTTTGGCTCGCTTCTTTTGGGATCGTTGTTCGCAGCCCTCGGCGGCGGCGCCGGAGCACGACGCAATCTCAATCGCCCTTTGGGCCAGAAAGACGAAGAAGTCATAGACCGCAAAGCAGCCTAGAACTGATTTACTGACCTAAACACCATGTCGGCGCCGGAGGTAGGGTAAAATCACTTGTTCCTCCGGCGCCAACTTTGCGTGGTCGAAAATCAACCCTCTGACACCGCCTATTCGCAGTAGACAAAAGACCCTCTTTTTCATTATTCTGGGGCGGTGTCGAACGTAAGACCTTCTTTTGAGAAGATATACCTGGATTTGGCCTTTAAGCTCGCTGAACGTTCCACATGTGTGCGCCTTAAGGTCGGTACCGTCATCACCAGTACCGATTTCAGGAAGGTTTTGGCCGTCGGTTACAATGGAAATGCCACTGGGCTTCACAACGGATGTGATCGCACCGAGGCCGGCAATTGCGGCTGCCTCCATTCTGAAGAAAACGCGGTCATCAATTGCGATGCCCCTCGGATGGTCGAAAAAATCGTGTTTGTCACCCACCTTCCTTGCGTCCAATGCGCAAAGCGCCTGATCAACCTTGGAAACGTTCGAAAGATTTATTACGGCAACGACTACCGGATCAAAGACTCAATTGACCTGTTGCGCTCAGTTGGCATAGAAATCAGCCAAGCATCCTTTTAAACAATTGAGGTTTTGTGGTTTACGAATCAAAGCGCGCGGACATTCTGCATCAGTACAAGATCGACTCCGAGTCTCTAAAGTACTCCGCCGGAACGCGTACGCAAGTTGAGTTTGCATGGAAGGATTTGGAAAAAATAACTCCTGCCAGAGGAGGGGCTCTCGCGCTTCGGGCAAAAGGGCATCAACCGCTGGTCATCTGGTTGGAAGCCCAAAAGATGGAGTCTTTCCTAAAAGATCTTTTTTACTTTTGGCGCCAGCGCGATCCCGAATCGGCAACCAGGGCGGCATTTGATTACGGGGCCGCTCAGAACCAGACATTGGCCTGGGTGGTTCTCGCGGTCTCGTTGTTATTTCCGAGCCTGCTCGGCGCGATGCTACTCACAGACGCGTTTAATACGAAAAAGTGCAACGCGCTTTTTGCCCAAAACCCAAAAGTCGTTACAGCGAAACTCAATAAGGTAGCGAAGAACCGACGAGGAAACTTCATTTGGAGCCTCGAATTCACCACGGCAGAGGGACGTAAGCTGAAGGGAACTCGCACAGCTTATCATTTCGACCCCAAAGGCCATCCCGTCGGCGGCGAACCGACCGTACTTTATGCGCCCGAAGACGCGAAATGCTGGGACCTGAGTTTGAGGCCAGGAGAACCGTCTCCGAACTGGAAACAACGCTCGTTTACTCTATTGATGACTATGAGTTTTGGATGGGTCTTCGCGATTCTTGGACTGCTGGGTTGCACGTGGGGCTTGATTCGAATTTTCAGGCGATACCCTTTCGCCGAACCGGTTCGCAGGATCGCCAATGAACTTTTGGGAAAGGCAGCGGGCACCTAAGTGCCGGGCACTGCCCTTCCCGACGAAGGCTTTAAAACCTACTTGAGCTGCTTGCTGATGTATTTGGTCATTTCAAACATCGAAACTTTGGCTTTTCCTTGGAAGATCTTCTTCAACACGTCATCTGCATTGATGAACTGACGTTTTACCTTGTCTTGCAGCTTGTGCTTCTTGATATATTCCCAAACCTTCTTCACCACCTGAGTGCGTGGAAGAGGCTTATAACCAACGATTTGAGCGAGCAGATCGGATGGGCGCAGCGGTTTCATAAACGCTGGGTTCGGCTTGCGTTTGGTTTTCTTGCCCGCCGCCTTCTTTTTTGCTTTCTTTTTCTTTGCCATGAAGTATCCCCCTGTAAGCTACATTCTAGAGCGCATTTTTGGGTTTTCAAGCAATGGGTCACAAAACTTTGATAAAAACACACGAGTTGACCTGGCTGAAGTCGGGGGAAGCAACGCTGAGACACCTTGACTCGGGCGAATTGATGCATTCCAACGTGGGTCCGAAGGCTGAATCAAGCCTGCTTTACGTCGAACAATCAAAGCTTGCGGATAGGCTCTGTGAGCCCAGCAAGCACCCCCTGGTGGTTTATGACGTAGGCCTGGGAGCCGGGACCAATGCACTGGCTGCGTTACAATGCTCACGCGAAATAAGGCAAGAAACCTGGTTTCCGCGAAAACTCAGGCTCTATTCTTTTGAAAGCGACTTGAGCGGAATCGCGATAGCGCTTGAAAACCACTCTCAATTCCCCTTTTTTGAAGGATTTGAAGGCGCGGTTGCCGCGCTTTTAGAAAAAGGATCTTGGAGTTCTTCAGATGAGGCAACAGAGTGGGTGCTGAAAGAGGGAGATTTCCGACAATCAATCTCGGATCTCCCTCAACCGGAACTCGTGTATTTTGACTTCTATTCACCCAAAGTGACGCCCGATCTTTGGAGCGTTGAGATATTTGGGAGAGTTTACCAAAAGTGCACCCAGACCTCGTCGCTCTTTACCTACAGCGCATCTACCCGCGTACGAGTCGCTCTTCTGCTTGCGGGTTTTTTCGTTGGTTATGGCAGATCGACGGGCGCCAAGCGAGAAACCACGGTTGCCTCGACCAGCCTTGCCACGCTTGAACGGCCGCTGGACGCGCGTTGGCTTGCACGTTTCAAGAACTCGCATGAGCCTATCCCATATGGCTGGCCTGGCGAAAAACGCGGCGAGGTGTTTGAAAAAGTCCTTAATCACAAGCAATTTCAAGGCTCAGCTTTTCGGCCACTAGACTAGCTCTTGAGGGTCGTTTCTGGTATAAGACCAACCGTGCAAACACCGCAAAAAATCACCAATCAAGACGTCTATCGGCAAGCCTGCCTTAAGTTCTTGCCTACCACTCAGGAAGAAATGAACTGGCGCGGGTGGAATGAGCTCGATGTGCTCTTGATCAACGGAGACGCCTATGTCGATCACCCAACTTTTGGCATCTCTGCATTGGGGAGATGGTTTGAACGCCTGGGTTTGCGAGTGGGCATTGTCTCGCAGCCGCGCTGGAACACCCTGGAAGACATCAAACTCATGGGGCGTCCCAGGCTTTTTGTCGGTGTTTCGGCGGGTACCGTCGACAGCATGATCAACAACTACACTGCGAACAAAAAACCCAGGTCAGACGACATGTATTCGGAGGCCGGCAAAGGCGGCAACCGCCCAGATTACGCGAGCATCGTCTATTCGAAGCTTGCGCGAGAAGCCTTTCCAGGCACTCCGGTGATTGTTGGCGGGGTCGAAGCAAGCTTGAGAAGGCTTGCTCACTACGACTACTGGCAGAATAAAGTGCGGCCTTCGATGGTCACCGAACTTGAAGCTGAGCTCTTGGTTTTTGGAATGGGTGAACGCACCGCGATCCGCATCGCCGAGGATCTAAAACGAGCCTCAGAGATCATCGGCGGGCCGATTGACCTTTCCCACCCTGCGACTCAAGCCGCTCTCAAGCGCTTGAGATCCGAACGTGGAGTGGCCTTTCTAGCCACAAAGGACGAAGCACGCGAAATCCAACCCAGGCTTACGCTGCCCTCTTTCGAGGAAGTGCGCGACGACAAGAAGAAATTCGCCAAGGCGGCTTATTTCATCGAGTATGAGGCGAGCCCGTATAACGGCAAGCGACTCATGCAGCACCATGGCTCAAAAGTCGTAGTGATCAATCCGCCCGCCCTTCCGCTTACGACTGAGGAAATGGATTCCATTTATGAAATGCCATTCACCAAAGAGCAACACCCCAAATACAAGGAACGCATCCCAGCCGCCGACATGATTCGTTTCTCGGTGGCTTCAACGCGCGGGTGCTTCGGCGGTTGTTCATTTTGCGCCATCACTCTTCACCAGGGTCGCATCGTGCAATCTCGCTCGCAAGACAGCATTTTAAAAGAGGTTGAAAAGCTCAACACCGTGCCGGGGTTCAAAGGCATCGTGAGCGATATCGGCGGCCCGACCGCCAATATGTACCAGTTGCGATGCAAGAGCACCGACATCCAAAGCAAGTGCCGCAAGCTTTCTTGCGTGCACCCAAAGGTTTGCCCGCACTTGCACACTGACCACACTCCCCAGGTCGAACTTCTCGCGAAAGCGAGAAAAACTCCTGGCATCAGGAAAGTGCATGTCGCTTCAGGGCTTCGCTACGACATCGCGCTCGCAGACCAAAGATCGGGAAAGAAATACCTCAAAGACCTGATCCAAAACCATGTTGGCGGCCACTTGAAGGTAGCCCCAGAACACCTGGATGAGGAAGTCTTGCACTTGATGAAAAAACCGGGGCTCAAAGATTTTGACGCGTTCGCGGGAATATTCGAGGAAGCCTCTCGCCAAGCGGGAAAAGAGCAGTACCTCGTGCCCTATTTCATCAGCGGATTTCCGGGGACGACCCATGAACAGATGGAAAAAGTTTATGGATACCTCAAACAAAAAGGATGGAAGCTGCAACAAGTCCAGGCCTTCATTCCCACGCCGATGACCTTGGCCACGGCGATGTACTGGACTGGCATCGACCCCATGACGAAGAAACCTCTCTTCGTCGCGAAAGAGTGGCGCGACAGAAAGATCCAGCAAGCTCTTCTTCAACCCCACAAGCCGGAACACAAGAAGATCTTGGCGGATTACAGGTCTCTGCAACGCCGCCGCGCCGTTGAAGGCGGGGCAAAACGAGACTTCGGCACCTGCGACTCGCGTGCGCCTGAGGCGCTTCAAGGCCGACATGGGATGAGGAAGAAGCGGGCCAAGTCGGTCGTAGAAGTTCCTCGCAAGAAATTAGGTCCTAAGCTTTTGCTAGACAGCAGGTAAAGACTGACGACCGTCCTTTCAAAAGTGGATCCCCCAAGAATCCGATAATTGCTCATCAAGTTTCGATAATTATTCTTATTGCCAGTCAATGGGCACGGCTGTAGAGGTCCGACGCTATGTACATAGCAACCATTCTATTTTTTCTTTTTCCGTCATTGGGCGTCGCCGCGGAAACCGTCTCGGCCAAAGTTGTGCTCAGATCCGAGCAGTTCGACGTCTCAAAAAATGACACGCGACCAAAAACCAGAGCCGAACAGTTGGCGGCTAAAAGCTTTGATCTGGAATGTGAAAAATGGAAAACCGCGGCAACCCGCAAAGTGGAAGTTCCATATGAATCTCCGGATGACGGCTCGCTCTATCGCGTTTCCGTTTCCTTAAATCCTAGCTGCTCTCAGCATAGGAACATCATTCAAGGAGACTACGCCGTGCAGTTCGAGGCGGAAGGCGCCGTTTCCTTTCGACTTCCAGCTCGCCCTGAATGGCTTTCTAGCGCTCGCGTCCTGGTGGTGACGGCCGAGCTTGATCCTGGTGAAGTTAATCTATTTACAATCGAGGCCGGTTTGGACAAATACAAAATGAATTGTCAAAAATGGAAAGAAGACCTGCAAAGCTATTCCCGAAGTCCGCTGCTTTTCTCGTACTGCGAAAACCCGAAACAGGAATCGAGCGGCTCGACGGCTGTAGACCTGCTAGGCAAGACGACCGCAGCTTTGATTGTCGTTGGTGAGACAGAGACATTGAGCGAGGAGTTTGAAACCAAGGTTCTTGATACCGATGATTCAAAGACCGATCGTGTCGCCGCAAAAGAACAGATAGACCGGTGGATTCAACAATGGAAACTTCGCAAGTTGGCGGAATTTGGAAACGACGTCGTGTACATGACTTGCAGCCCTGCAGTGCCGGTGCAATACCGTGCAATCCAACTTAAAACCAAATGCCAAATGATCGTCAGAAAGTCGGGTGAAAAATGAAAATTATCTTGTTGTTTTCGCTATTCCTGTTTGTGTTCCAAGCTGATGCCGCGCTTCCTCGCTCAAATCTGATGTTTCGATGTCAGACCTCAGACACTCTTCCCGATATGAGGTACCCGACAAAACTAAGTTTGATGGATTTAGCCGCAGGATATTATCACCTGGTGCCCCAAGACAGTGTGGGCAATATCCAGCCGATCTTCCATGCCTACGAGTTGAGTGGCTACCTCACCGGCCTTACGCGCAAGTCGATGGAAGAAAACAAAGGCTTCGACCTCAAGCTCAGAGACCCGAACACCCTGAAAGAACTCTCTTTTCATTTCATTCCGCGGGGCCTCGAGGCGTCTAACGATGCGAGGTATCCGGATGCCAAGTTTTCCTCTTATGAGGTGCAAGCCGATTCAACCTACTGCGCCCTTACCTTAAAGGATTCTTGTAAAATCAAAGCAGGGCAAATGCTCACTCTTGGTACGTACTTGTGTCATTGAGAGAAGCGACACCCCAGCTTGATCGCCCTGGCGCCGGCATCCCCTTCTTTGAACGCATGGTGGCGCGTTACGTGTTGTTGCCAAGATTGGTATGGCGACGCGACTGGGAGGATGCGCGAGCGCTGTTCGAGAAAGAACAGAAAAAGATTCTTTTGATCTCAGCCGGTCTTTCTGAAGAGCAAATGGATCTGAAAGTTTTGATCGATCGCATTCGAGGCATTGAAGACAGCTCAAGGTTTTGGTCGGTTTCGATGACCATGGAACACCTTGAAGTCGTTGGAAGAGCCATCACTGCGATCATCTGCGACCTTGCCAATGACAAGCAGCCTTCGATTGAAGTAGACATTGCCAACGCCAAGCCGAAGAAAAACCACAACGCCAAATCCGCACGAGCAGATTTTGAAAAGTTTTGTATCGAATCAATGAACGAAATCAACACCAGAGCGGTGAACAAGAACTCGAGACTTAAGTTCCCCCATCCCTGGTTCGGCCCCCTGAGCGCCCACCAATGGCATGGCCTGATGGCCGCGCACCAGGCGTTGCATCGAAAACAGATTCAGCTCATCGTCGACGGATTGGGGCATTGACTGCAGCTTCATGAAGCTGCGAGATCAAATCTCTTCGAAAATGGCTTCAAGCACTTGAAAGGTGTCGCTTAAATCCTTGAAGTAATAATCAGGATTCTGTGCCAAAAGCTCGTCTGTAGGAACATTGCGCCCCGTGCCCACGGCGATCGAGCGCACTCCGATCGACTTGCCGCAATTCACGTCATGCACGGTATCGCCAATAATCACGATCTGTTTACCCGAGAATTCATGGCCGAAATCTGAACGAACCCGATTGACCGCGATCTCCGGAAGCTTGTAGCGGTCCCAATGGTCATCGCCGTAAACCCCGACTTTGAACAAATGGTCCAATCCCACGCAAGAAAGCTTTGCTTTGGCCCCCTTGCGAACATTTCCCGTGAGCAATCCCAAAAGGATCTCAGGATGGTCGTGCAATTCGTCTAAAACTTCTCGCACGCCAGGAAGCACGCGAACCTCGTGCGCCCGGGTCGCTGCAGCCATACAGGCGCGCTCAACATACAGGTCTATGATCCTGCGCATCCACTCTTCGATTTCAGCTTCACTGAATCCCGCAAGCGCCAGCATCTCTCGGCAAATCTGAACGTCGGTTTTTCCGCCGAATGAAACACTCGGAAATTGCATCTCGGGGAAGTGGTGCGCCAATGCGCCCAGAAAACATTCTTTCCACAAAGGCCCACCCCAAAGGATCGTTCCATCAATGTCAAAAAGAACCAAACGTTTAGGTGACATTACATCTAACTTACGGCAAACTTCATGCCCATGCAATCGCGCTCGACAAAAGTAATGGTTTTCGGACTGGGATACATAGGACGCATGGTCGTTGAAGCGATTCAGAATGAGAACCCTTTTTGGAACCGCAGGCTCGAGTTGGTCGGAGCCATTGATATCGTTCCAGAGTCGCGGCAATGGGCCGAAAAGAAAGGCGTGCGCCCCTTTCAGTCCGTCGCGGACTTGCTCGCTGTGCAACGTCCCGACGTGTGCGTGCACACAACGGCCTCTAATATCTCGATCGTAGTCGCTCAACTGCGAGAACTCATCGAAGCAAAAATACCGGTAGTCTCTTCCACCGAAGAACTTTTCTTTCCCTGGGTTGAAAATCCTGGCATCGCGGAAGAACTCGACTCCCTTTGCCGTAACAACCAAATCGCTATCATGGGAACTGGGGTCAACCCCGGATTTGTGATGGACGTCCTTCCTGCAATTGCCTTGCAGGCGGTGCACACGGTCGATCAAATTCGCGTGGAGAGAGTGGTCGACGCGTCTACTCGAAGACCGCCCCTGCAACGAAAGATTGGTGCGGGCCTTGATGAACACACCTTTCGTTCTTACGTAGAATCCAAACGCATAGGCCACATCGGGCTTATGGAATCGCTGGATTTCTTAAGCTCTCACCTTGGCCTGAAGCTCACCAAGCGCGGCCAGCAAATTGATCCTGTGATTGCGCCCAAGGCCCTCAAAAATGCCATAGTTTCGGTGAAGAAGGGTGATGTTTGCGGGCTACGCCACAGGGCTTGGGGAGAAATTGATCGTAAGCGCGTCATTGAACTGGATCTCAAGATTGTGATCGAGGCGGACCGTCCGGGCGACCATATTGTGATCAAAGGGAACCCACCGCTTTCTCTTTGGATTGAAGGAGGGACGCCGGGCGACCCCGCCACTGTGGCAGCGCTCGTACGAGGCATTCCCACTGTCTTGCAGGCGAAACCCGGCATCGTGCGCAGGCTTGAGCGCGACCACTTCCTGGATTGACCCCCAGAACACCCAGATAGACACTTCAGTCTCTCAAATGCATAATAGAACCCATGCGCAGACTTGATGGTCCATTCCGAGTCTATGTTGGGCTTGTTCAGACGGGATACCTCAATCCCGCCGCCATCTCCGAGGTGATTCGCCAGGGCATCTACTTTTGTGGCCTTTCTGGTGCGGTGCGAAAACTTGGAAGCTCAAGCAAAATCGTCTTACGCCCCGACGTAACGGCGGCTGACCCTCGAATCGCGCGCTATGCATACACCCATCCCGAGGTTGTGAGGGCGACGATCCAAGAAGTGCTTCACCTGTCGCCCAGCGCGAAGTTCAACGTGCTCGCAAAGAGCATTGATGGACTGCCCACCCACCGAATGCTACGAAAAGCCCACGGAGCCTCGGACACCTTTTTGAATCGCGGGTACCTCGAACTTGAACACCTTTTCCCAGGAAATGTAACGGTTTCTGCTTTGGAAGAGACCCCGGTTTTCCGATACCAGCTATCCAAGGGCAACATCCTTTCAAAAAAAGATAGAACGAGGCTTCAGGATCAACTGCAGGAAGACTTCATTAAAACGGCTCACTTTCGCTCTTGCAATGAAGTTATTACATCGCGTCATTTTTACGATTCAAGCTTTTCAATCGCGTGTCCAAAGCTAAAAACTAGCGTCTTTACTCAGGCCTTCAGCGGAGCCGTGGCTTTAGGCGGTTTTCAAAAACTTCACGGGAGTCTGCACGACCATTACCTGGCTGATATGTTAGAGCTCTTCAATCCCAACCTTGTCGTCAGTGACTGCATCGTCGCCGCCGTCGGGGGATCCCAAATCACTCAGCGCGGTCATGAGCTCGGAGCAGTCCTCATCTCAAACAACGCAGTAGCTCACGATTGGGTGGCGGTTCAAATCTTGAACCTTGACCCTTCAAAGATCCGGCATTTGCGCATCGCCGCCGAAAGAGGTTGGGGCCCCTTAAGTCCGGCCCAAGTTGAACTTGGAGGAGCAGGCGCGGAAGGCATCAAACAGCTTCTTCCTAAGACTAAGTTTTGGGACCTTGGAGATGTTCATCTGGAAGACTTCCCCAAGAAGTATTCGGAAGAAAACAATGGGGTGCGTTTTCCCGTCGAAATTCAAAGCGGGACCCCTTATGAACAATCTGGCTCTCATGCCCTGGTTCTGGATTGGCTCTACAAGAGTTATGACTTCCCGGCCCTGCGGCCTAACATGGCGAAATGGCCCAAGACAACCTTATGCATAGGCGAGGTTCAATCTTACCCTTCTCATCGAGTGGTGTTTGCGATCGGAGATCACGCGATTCAATCGTTAAAGTTGCGCACGAGCTCTGCTCGAAAACTCATCCGATTGGGCAAAGACATCCGCATCTCTCGGGTTCAAATGAAAAATGGAAAGAAGTGCTGGCTGATCACGGTCTCAGGAAACCCGCCAAAATACCGAAACCTCTTTCTAGCTTTGATGGTTGGCAGTTTTGGGCGGATGACCACTCACTGGACAAAGTTTCCTTTGTTGGTTGAGCGCTTCTTTTTCGCGATTCGCAACTGGTGGCACTCAGCCTCAGCCCAGAGAATCCAAAACTCCAGGGTCGTGCTTTCATCCCGAATGGCGCAGAATGCTTGGTGGGCGTTGACCTCTAGCTCGACGTCGCCTTCCAAAACCAGCGCGCTCTCATCGCCAGAGCCTCGTTCAAACGCCCACCAACCGACCCCGTAGTATGGCTGAGCCTAAGCTTTAAAATAGGCTGCATGAAAAATTTGCGTCTAACCGCTTTTAGACAGGGCCTTTAAGCTGCCGCTTTAGCCCCGATAGACGTTACCCAATAGAATTTCATAAGGTTCCGATAACTGCCCGAACCGGTAACGTACCGACGCCCTGCAGTTTTGACAAAACCTTAAGTAAGGATTCCGGCCCTCAAACGATCTCGAACACAGATTGCACTTGCGAGTGTAACGCTTTGATTTTGAGTTCGATACAAATCCGTTTTGTTCACCAATCATCTGCTACTCTCCTGTTGGATAATTTTCCCTAGACTTAGCAAGTTGTATGCCGCTTAAACCTTGGTTTGTTACGGTGACTAACCGGTCTAAGGCAGTTTGAGCGATTTCAATCGCACGGGCCTGGATTACGAGCCTCGCAACATGTACGAGTTGAGGCCCTACCGTAAACCCGACGAATACCCCTGCAAGAAACACCGCGATGGGATCTGCCGTCATTTCCGTGCGAGCCGAGTTCATGACAATCTTCCGTGTTCTTGATGAACCTCAGAATTCACGGTTCTTCGGAGAAGCAAGCCAGTTACGAAACCCAGCACAGCCACCCCGGCCAAGACAGCGGCGGGTTGACGGTCGAGGATGTCTCGCGCCTGGCTACCCCACTGGTTCAAAACTGAGAGGCCCTGACGAAACTTCTCTTCCGCTTCGTTGATGATGTCATCGAGATTTACATTCCTAGATTGATCGTCCATTTTAACCCCCGTCGGTTTTATGTACCTTCAGTTGCCAAGCAATGCACATGCCAAAGGGTTGCGGTTTTGCAATTTGCAACGGGCATTCATAATGCTTTCACCATTATTTCATGGCAAAAAACCCCACTAATGATTGACCTTTTAGAGGGTCGCTTGGTATCTAGCCAGACGGATGCAAACGCGTGAGAGGGAATCAGGGGCAGACAACACTTCGCATTTATTACACCGGTATTCTCGCCTGAGAACTACGCGGGCGAAGTCCAACGTCCTCCTTTTGGCGTTGCTAGCGCTTCTGCTGATGCAGTCCGCGCAGCTGATCGGAGACCTGGATCTTCTTTCGCGGTTCCCTCTGGCGGCCCGACAGGAACATCTCCTGCGTTTTGCCTCGATCTTCTTGACCCTTGGTATTTTTGTCGCCACGCGGAGGGTTTTATCAACCGAGATCGCTCGCCTCGAAGTAGTCTCAGAGCACACCACAGACGGCCTTCTGGTACTCGAAGGCAATGCCGTCGCATTCGCGAATTCAGTCGCTCAGAAAATCATCAAAGGCCCCAAGAATCTCAATAAGCTTCTCGAAGAAACCAAACGCAGCGATATGCCCGTCCTTTTTGAGACGATGCTCGAAGGCAGTTCAAGGCATTTCTTGATTTCAAAGACATTCATCCCGAGACCGAGTTCAAGAGCGGCTCAGCACCTCTTTGTGTTCCGTGACATTACCTTTTTGCGCCAGAACGAGCAGGCCAAAGTGGATTTCATCGGCACGCTCTCCCATGAAATCAAAACACCGATCACTTCGCTCACGATGGCCCTGGCGATGCTCGATAGGACAGGTTTCGATACGGAACTTGTACGCATCGCAAACCTTGATGTCGCGAGACTCCGAGCTTTGCTCGAAGACCTTCTCAATATTTCAAAATTAAAGATCGTGCAGAATCCACGCTCTCTTTTGAAACAGGAAGCGAACCTCACCGCGCTTGTGCATCAAATCGTGAGGTCAGCCCAAGAGCACGCCAAAGAAAGAAGTATTCTTCTCAAAACGAGAGTCCAACCGCTGGGGCAAATCATCGCGAAAATCGACCCGACGAAGATCGCCTGGGTCTTGTCGACATTGGTGGCCGATGCTATTCGGCAAAGTCCCCACGGCAAAGAAGTCGAATCGTCACTGGACCTGCAAGACGAAAGGATGACGTTCTCGGTGAAGTTCAGCAGGGCTCCGGAAGCGCCTGCTCCGACAGGGCATCCGATCGTACGCGACATCATTGATGCGCACGACGGAAGTTTTGAGGCGACGCAAGGGGAAGGCCAGACTCAAACTTATAAGTTTTCTTTACACGCATTTCGAAAGCAGTATCAATCAACAAAAGGGATGGGCACCAATGAAGCGAATACTATTGGTCGATGATGAAGAGAATATCCGCATTACAATGAGCCGTTACCTGACGTCGAGAAACTACGACGTGAAGTCTGTTTCGTCCGGGCCGGAAGCCATCGCAGTGATGAATACATGGACACCTGAATTGCTTGTCACCGACCTTCGCATGGAGGGGATGACGGGCCTTGAGCTCATTGAGCGGGTGAAGCGCGACTTTCCTGACGTGACGATCATAATCATGACGGCCTACGCGTCAGTCGAGACCGCGGTTACCGCGATGAAGTATGGCGCATACGACTATGTGACAAAACCCTTCACTCCCGACCAGATCAACCACCTGGTGTCCCGGGTCGAGCAACTTCGTGGCCTGTCGCGAGAAAACAGCGAACTGAAGCAAGCGCTGCAAGACTTGCGAGAGCCGGAAGAATTTGAGTCTCAAAACTCGAAGGTGCAGCAGTTGTTCGAGATGGCCCGAAGAGTCGCCGCAAGCCAATCTACTGTGTTGATCACCGGTGAGAGCGGCACGGGGAAATCCGTTTTGGCCAAGTGGATCCATAAACACAGTGCGCGCTCAAACAACGCGTTTGTCGATGTGAACTGCGCGACGTTGTCAGAGAACTTGCTTGAAAGCGAGTTGTTCGGCCACGTCAAAGGCTCGTTCACCGGCGCGGTTCGAGACAAGGTTGGCCGCTTGAAGGTGGCTGACGGCGGCACCGTGTTTCTTGACGAAATCGGCGACATCTCGTTGCAGCTTCAAACAAAACTTTTGAGGTTCTTGCAAGACAGGCAATTCGAGCCCGTGGGCAGCACAAAAACAGAAACCGTTGACGTGCGCATCGTAGCGGCCACAAACCGCAACCTTGATTTAGCGGTAAAAAACGGCGCGTTTCGCGAAGATCTTTTTTATCGTTTGAACGTGATCGAGTTTAAGATGCCCGCGCTTCGCGAGAGACCCGAAGACATCCAATCGCTCGCCGAAGGATTGCTCAGAAGGGCTTGCAGCGAAGCAAATCGCGCTGCTTTGAGATTGAGCAACGAAGTGCTCTCAATTTTCCAGAACTATCGATGGCCCGGCAACATCCGAGAGCTCAAGAACACGGTGGAACGCGCGGTAGTCCTGGCGAGAGCGTCTCAAGTTGAAACTGCGGACCTCCCCGATCGCTTGCTGGATCCGGCGATTCCCATCCCTCCCCAAGCGACGGCGCAGCCGAACATGTCCTTGGAGGACCTTGAGAGGCAATACATCCAAGAGGTGCTCGCGAGATCAGCGACGCTTGAGGAAGCGGCGAGCATCTTGGGCATCAACCTATCGACGCTTTGGAGAAAACGCCGGCGCTACAACCTCGACTGACTTGGGACAGCCCAGTTTTGAAAGCTGAGAGATCTGAATGGGCCTTCTGCGAAGAAGGCAAAAAGCCCTTTTTCTATATCAATGAATTGAGATCTGCTGACCCGAATCGACCGCGTTGTTCTTTGTAACGGTCTAGATCCCGGCTCAATGAATGGCTTGGGAACAAGGCTTTCGACAAAACAAGGCCTAAAACAAATGTCCCCACGACTGCCGCAGGCCTTCTGTAACGATTCAAAGGCTTGGCGATGCGCTGCTCAAAAATCTCTTGCGCCGGCAAGACGATCGAATCCTTTGCGGCGATCATCTCGTGCTTTGCCTGCTGTGGCTTCGACTCGCCCTCAATATATTGGGTTGAATGCGTGAACTCTCGCTGCTTGGCTCGAATCGCGAAATTAACCGCTGCAACGACGGCGGCATTGAACAGCAACACGAGAAAAGCCGCCCATGCGCTGCCCACGGCGTTTGAAATCGCAAGGTAGAGAGCGATCTCAGCCCAAACCAGAACAAGCAGCCCAAAGACTATAGTTACCGCAAGCTGCACGCTCACTCGTTTTGCTTTTTGTTTTTGCGCACCGGCCTTGAATTTCAGCCAATCATTCAAGAGATGAAGCGCGCTTTTCGTATGTTGGGTCGCATTAGAAACTGATGAGCTGGCGTGCATAATTTTTCCCCGCTTTTTTAAGCTTTAGGAAAATTGCAATCTTGATGCCCAAATACCTCAACGCATGAGCTCTCTTTGGCACTTGTTGAAACGCAGAGTGACTACTGGGGCCTTTCCAGATTCCGCTTTCGGATCGTCATGAAAGTCGAGGATCTCTTGAATATAGGAATCGTTCAACGCGACAGTCACATGCTTACTCTCAATCCGAACGAGCCGCTTTATCGACGAACCCACTTTGTCATAAAACCTCGAACGAAACCCTTCTTCGGAAATAAAAACATCCTTTGTCGCCACGACCGCCTGCAACGGCCGGGAGTAGAGCTCGGGCCGGATCAACCGATTTCCTTTAGCATCCACGAAGTAGCCGCGCTCGACCGCCTCGGCGTAACCTTTAAGCACGTGAAGAGGTATGGCCTTGAGTTCTTTGAACCAAAGCCTGCGCATCTGGGAACCTCCAACATGCTCAGCGTCAATCAACAGCTTCCTCAAAAAAAAGTTTCCGACCAGCATCGCGCTCGATTCAATCACCGTAGCCAACGCTTTGGCCCCGGGTTTGCCGCTATTCTTCACTTTCCAAGTAAAACTGAAGATCGTTCCGTAAGGGTCAAACCAATGCGTGCCCTTCAAAAGGAACTCTGCCTTGTTCATCGCCCATAGCAGCTTGCTAGCGGATTGCTTGAGCAAAAACCCGAGATCTTCAAGATCGGTGGGCGTCGCTAAAAGGGTTGAAGCGGTGATCTTTTCCAAGACTTCAGGCCGTGCTCCGACATTCAAAATACCGCCCTGGCTGTGACCCAGGTAATGCAACTCTCTGCCTGCTGCGATCTCAGACGCTCTATTAATGAGTGCTTCAAAATCGTTTTCGAACATGCGTTCGAGAGTGATCAACTCGCCTGGGTTGTCGAATCCTCGCCCCGGAACCGTGCGAGATTCCGCCGTCAAGACCTCATAGCCTCTCTGTTTAGCGGCAGAAGCAAAATTCGCAAAAAGCTCATGCCCTTCCAAAAAACCAGGCACGATGAGCAAGACTTTGCTCAAATTCGGCCCGCCCTCATAACGAAATAAAGACAAGAGCGCGTTGTCGGCAGTTCTCACGGGAAGTAAGGGCCGTGCCTCTAAGACCGGGCGAGCCCAGCTCGAAGCCGACGAGACTAAAAGAAAAAGTAAGACTAAATAGATGAAAAAAAGACGCAGTAATCCCTTCAATCCACTCACCACCGAGGTGACGTATAGTACAAGCCATTGTGGCGCGTCAATTTCTTAGAGCAAGTCTTCGGGGTTTGGACTCAATTCAGTCCTAGGCGAGAGCAGCGTGAGGTTTCGATCCGACAAGATGATCAATCATTGAAATGAAGTCTTCGATCTCAAACGGTTTTTCCAGGTACTCTGTTGCACCCGCTTCAAAGGCCAGGCGCCTCAGCTCGCGCCCCGTACTGACGAGCAATACCGGAAACTGAAGTTGCTGCGCTCTCACCTTTCTCACGAACTCAAGGCCAGTCATGCCTGGCATGCGTTGGTCGACGATCACAAGATCCAGCTCGAACTCGTTTACAGCTTTCAAAGCCTGTTCAGCTTCAGAAGCCTCGATGCAGTGAAATCCCAAAGAAGCGAGCACCATCCCATAAACTTCTCGGGTGGCCTGGTCATCATCCACAGTCAAAATCACCCGATCACCCAGCTGATTTTGAGTTTTGCTTAATCTCATGAGGTCTTCTATCGCAAAGCTCTACGACTTCGTCTATAAGCTTATGGGAATTTTGTAATAAAGCATTGTGAGGAGTGTCGGGTAATGATTGCAATTCTTTCGATGGATGATCTTTATAAAAAACTGACCGCTTTGTCGGAAGATGAACTCATACTCGACGTGCGCACGCCAGGCGAGTTTTCGGACGGACATGTGCCGGGCAGTAGAAATATTCCACACGAACAAGTCGCAGACTTTGCTGGCGAACTCAAAAACTACAGAAAGATTTACATCTATTGCCGCTCGGGTCGGCGCGTGGAGTATGCGCTTCACGAATTAGAGCGAGCAGGATTGATAAATTTAGAAGGCGTCATCGACGGAGGAATGCCAGATTGGATCGCTTGTGGCTATCCTGTCGAACGCTAACTTTTCCGTTTTCTTTTTTTAAAGACGCCGTCCAGAGCAACCAGACTTAAGCAGTGCGTTAAGCTTCCTTTTATTTTCAGTTCTTTCCATTGTGTTTTCTTGTTTAAAAGCGGGTCCCCCGTTATCCTAAAATTACCAATAGTTATGAGCCTATCTCTCGTCACTTTAGAACAGAACTTCATGGCGACCACTTTCGAACTGACCATCGGGCATTGTTCAAATGGGGATCTGCGCCGCGCTGAGGCTACTTTAAGGGAAGCCCTTCACATTATAAAAACACTCGAAAACGAGCTCAGCGAATTTCTAGAGCATAGCCCTGTATCAAGGCTCAATCGCTCTCGGCCACACACTAAGATTCAGGTGCCTGAGTCGGTCATTGAATTGCTCGAACTCTCGCTGAGATTACGCGCCCAAACAGGTGGTGCCTTTGATTGTTTGGCCAAAAGCACGACTCCACTTTATATGGCCCAAGAAGATCTCGTTTCCTGGAGCGCATCAAACCGAACGGTCTGGAAAAACACTGAGGGCGCTCATCTTGGCTTTGGTGCGATAGGCAAAGGTTATGCTCTAGACAAAATCCGCCCGCTGCTTGAGCGCGAGGGTTTTTATCATTATATTTTAAGCGCCGGAGGCTCGAGCCAAATCATTTCTGGTTTTCGCAGTGACGACGCTGCTTGGTCGTGGGGCTGGAGTTGGGCCCAAGATGAGGAACAAAACCCTCTTGGAATTCGTTTTTCCCACCCTTCTGGCTCCGCGATCGCAATCGGTGTGTCGGGGCTCCATGAAAAAGGCTTTCATTTAATAGACCCTCGCACGAAACAAAAAGCCGAGACTGCCGCAAGCACGCTCGTCGCGAAAAGGTCGGCGGCCGAAGCCGATGCGCTGTCTACGGCGCTCTTCGTTCTGGGTTGGGAGCAAGGTCTTCCTAAAATGGCGAGGTCTGATTACCCTGACCAACCCACTGCCGTCGCGGCGATTGATCGCCAGGGCACGCCCAGGTGGAACGGTCCGTTTCAAAAACTTTGGGGAGCTCTCGCGACGATCTGTTTGATTTTCATCGCGCCGCTGGCGCAGGCCCAACAACAAGAAGAGGCGCTAGATCTTGGCGGCTTGGGTGATGTGGGGCTTGAAATCTTCAACCCCTACCTCTTTGAGCGAAATTCCGCTTGGGTCCTGCTGCCGCTGCTCACTTTAGGCATGTTGCTTTTGCATCTTAGACGAATGAACCGGAGGAAGAGAAATGATCGATAAACGTATTTCTGCTGTTTCATTGCTGGCAAGCCTTTATGTGCTCGAATCGGCTCATGCAGCATCGTTCGAGAATCTGGAAGCGGCCGTATTAAAAGCTTTGAAGGTGAAATCAAAAAAGGACGCCGTGCAAAAGCCCGTCAAAATCGATGGGAAAGAAGAGAAGATTCCCTACTCTAAAGACAAAAGCGGCAAACCTGCCTACTACGCTTTCATCGAAAAAGGGCTCTACCCTCCGAACTGCACCCACACTTGGGTGATCGGCATCGACGCGAAAACCTCGAAGGTCAATGATGTACGCGTCGTCGAAATGAGCTGTCATCATGCGTTTCCCACCAAAGAACCCACTTGGTTAGAGCAATTCATGGGCAAAGGGCCTGCCGACGTCGCCACGCTCGATGACGACATCGATACGATCGCAAAAGCCACTGGAAGCAGCAAGCTCGCGACCGACGCCGTGAAACGTGCGATCACGAAAGCGGAAAAAGCGAAGGGTAAAATCTAGTGTTTGGCGTTCCGACCCGCCACGTCCGTATTCTCGTGCAGTGGGCGGTTTTCTTGCTTTGGGTCTCGCTCATCCTCGCAACGAAGCATCCGATGGACGCGTGGATCTCAAAGCATGTGCCCGTTTCGTTTTTATTGCGGATAGATCCTCTCGTCATGACCGCCGTGTGCGGAGGGATTCGAGCAGGCGTGACCATCACAATGCTGGGGTTCGTTACGCTTGCGGTCACCTTGCTTTTAGGCCGCGTGTTTTGCGGATGGGTTTGCCCTCTGGGAGCGATCTTTGACGCTTATGGCTGGGTTCTAAGGCGGCTTCGAGTTAAGTTCGAAGGGCCTTCTCCCTCGTGGTTCAGAGCGAAGTATTACCTGCTCGCGGCGATCCTGATTTTCTCGATCATCGGTGGCGTAAGCCCGCTCATGGGATTTGATCCCATCGTCCTTCTCACTCGAACAGCCGCCGTCGTTCTCAACCCGCTCTCACGGAAAAGCGATCATTTCTTTTGGAGCGCCGGCGGCGCGCCCGCGTACAACGGCTATTTCATCGATGCGCTCACGCTCCTTCTCTTCTTGGGCATCATGACCGCGACCACCAAACTCTCGAGGATCTGGTGCCGAACAGCATGCCCCCTCGGAGCCTATCTCGCCACCACATCGCGATTCGCCGTGCTCAGGCGCGAGACGAAAGACTGCATCCACTGCAATATCTGCGCGAACCACTGCCCGACGGGAGCCATCAGTTTTACGAACCCTGAATTCTACAACGAGTCTGAATGCATCAAGTGCTTTGCCTGCAGCCAAGAATGCCCGGTCGATGCGAATTTTTTCACTTTGAAACCGCCGTTCCCCTCTCAAACCGCGGCCTACGCCCCGGTATCGCTTGAACGCAGGGACTTCTTGCTCACTGGCACAGCCGCTCTTGCCGCGGCGCCCGTGATGAATCTTTCGTCGGGAGATACAGGTTCAAGCAAAAAACTCATTCGCCCCCCGATGAGCAGGGAAGAGCATGATTTCCTCTCGAGCTGCATCCGCTGCGCTGAATGCATGAAGGCATGCCCCACTGGCATCCTGAAACCAGCAGGGCTTGAGCATGGGCTTCGCGCTCTATGGAGCCCGGTCATGGTCGCGACTGAAGGAGCTTGCCTCAAAGGTTGCAACGCTTGTTCTCAGGCGTGCCCAACGGATGCCATCATGAAGTATCCCATCGAGAAGAAGTACGCCTACAAAGCTGGAACGGCGATTTTCAATTCTTCCTTGTGCATCAGCTACACCGAAAACAAGTTTTGCACTGAATGCGTCAAAGCATGCCCCACGAACGCCATCTCCGTAAAAAAAGGCTGGGAACCCGAGAGTGGCCAAGGGGCTGACTTTCCGGCCCCAGACGGCCAATTCCCAACCCGCCCGGTTCAAGTGAGTTTTGATGCGTGCATCGGATGCGGCGGATGCGAATACGCCTGCAATCAAATCGTGTTTGGCCCGCCCGCCATGTTGACGACTTCATATGGGCGAGCAGTTCCGTCATCGGTAGGGCAAGAGAAAGGAAACTCATAAATGAGAAAAAGACGAGGGTGCGCAAGCGTGACCATTCACTTGAGTCTTGCGGCTTCTTGCTTGGGATTGGCGCTCTTCTCGGCGTCCGAGGCTTCTGCTCAGGGCCAGACGGCGGCGCAAAGCAAAACCACCTCGCCTAAAAGCGCTCAAAAACCAGCCAATGTGAGCGCTCCCCAATGGAACAATATGGTTCGGTTCATCAAAAAGATGAACGAGCGCCTGGAGAAAGTTGAAAAAGACGATCCTCAGAGCGCCACGGGGGCTTCTCCTTCCGGCAAGGAAGAAGCCTTAGACCTCTCTGGCGGATCTTCACCTCACGGGAAAGGCGACCCGGCGCCTGGCGCTGCTCCGGCGGGGCTTGCATCCCAATCACCGCACGCTCACATGCCAAGCATCTCGCCTTTTTTTAAGGTTTACTTCGATCTCAACTTTTACAAGCGCCCCGGGATCACTCCCCTGACTTTCGACAATTTTCATTCGTTCCTACTGGTTGAACTCACACCGACGGATGACATCCAGTTTTCTTTCGACGTCAATCCCACGCCTCGGTATTACGAACTCGATTACCAGGTTTTCAAGCGGCTTCAGCTGCGAGTCGGCAAGATTTGGATTCCCTTCGATGACATGTCGCCCCACAATATCTTCGGAGGAAGAGTGAACGTGTCTCGTTTAGCGCCAGCGACGAACTCACCTGCGTTTTTGCCTGACCTTTGGACTGATCTCGGGGTCGGGGCGAAATACCGCCTCGTCGAAAAATCGAAACTAACCGTTGATAGCCACTTCTACGTCGTAAACGGTTTTCGTTCAGGAGGAACCGATCCCAAGAATCCAAGCACAGGCGCTGACAACTATCCTTCATTCGCGGATCTTCCGACCTCGCCAGACAATAACAATGACAAGGCGTTTGGAGGAAGGTTGCACGCCCTGCTTTGGAGGAAATTGGGGCTTGGCGTGTCGTATTATACCGCGCGGTGGAACAACCAGGCGATCGTCGAGGCGAAACGTTTAAGCCTCATCGGCGGAGACGCTCAATTTCGCTTTTCAAAAACGGAATTTCGCGCGGGCCTGGTGAGCATGAACATCGACATTCCCAATGCCGATTTCAATCGAGGCGGCGCTTACGTTGAAGCAGGCCAGAGGTTTGGCAAGAATGACGCCTGGAAAGGGCTCTTGCGCGCAGGCCAATTGAATACCGATGATCGCGTGATTGATGCCTCTGACCAGCAGATCGTAGGAGCCACCCTGCTTTATAAACCAGGGCTTATCCAATGGTCGATTGAACACAGCAGAGACCTCACCGAAAATGCGCGCAAGAGAAACTATACGTTCACGAATTTTCGCATTGTAATTGCTTTGTAATAGTTCGGCTGCTTTAGCATGACCCCATGACTCGGCAGTGCAATTTCTTTGGCGGGCAAGCCATTTACTGGCAGGTCGTGCCTAAATCGTCCAAGACCCATTGGCGCAGGGCCCTGTACGATGCTTCGGTTGTTCCGCCAAAAATCGTCGGGTGTGAGTTGCCCAAGGGCCTTAGCAAAAAGGTAGTTTGATCGGCATCGCTATTGTCGAGTTTCAGCCGCGAAATAGAGTAGTTCTCTGAGATCGCGCCTTCAGCGCCAGCTGAAGTGACTATTTGATAACGCCCCGATCCAGCGCCCCCGCTCGTATGGCAAGTCAGGCAATTCGCCTGCAAGATGGGATCTGCGTTGAGACGAAAGGAAGTAGCCCCATCGCAAGGCACGCTTGTGATCGTGACCAAACTGTCATCGCTGCTCACTACGGCGTCAGATTCGTTGTTAAGCCCGTTGCACCCATTTGCGAATATCAGCGAACAGATGATGAAACCCCAACTACCCCTGGATTTGGACGATTTACTCTGGTGACAAGGCATGTTTTGATTTTACCACCAAGAAGAGTAAAATAAACCCTATGTGGGGAATGAGCTTGAGTCACATTTTAATATTGGTTGTCGTTATTCTCTTGTTCGGGGCGCGCCGCCTGCCTGAACTTGGAAGCGCCCTTGGAAGAGGGATCCGCGCTTTCAAGAAAGGCCTTGATGGCGAGGAAAATCCTTCCCCTAAACAAATTGCCGACAATGAAGACGATCCTTCAAAGAAGAGCTAGGCCGCTTTTTTGGGATCTGTCTTGATCGCGCTCGCAAGGGTAGCCGCAAAAAAAGCCTCTTTGTGAATCGCTTTTTCAGGAACATTGTGCACATGCAGGATTCGTTTCACTTCGGCGATCATCTCGCCGTTGCCGCACAGGTAGAAGTCTGTGGAATCCCAGTTCCAATCTGAGGAAATGCTGCGAAGGTAATCCGTCACTCGCCCGCGAAAACCCGTCCAAGCGTCATCTGCGCGAGAGAGCGCGTAAACGGTCTTCACGCCCATCGACTCAAAATCCTTAGGGAACAAGATATCCTGCTCACTGCGGGCTCCATACAGGCATAGAGCCTGCTTCGGAGGATTTTCTTCGAATTGCCTTGAGAGAACCATTGAACGAAAAGGCGCGATGCCCGTGCCCGTGCTGATAAAGCAGACTGAGCGTTCAGGCTTGGTTTCATACACGAAATCACCGTAAGGAGCCGTGGCTTCGAAAACATCCCCTGGCTGAAGAGAAGCGACGTACTCAGACCCTCTGCCGCCTTTTTGATACTTGATGCAAAGCTCATAGCCATTCTTGATCGCAAGATCGGGAGCACCCGCGAAAGTATAAGGCCTGCGCACTGGCTTGCGTGCATCACCGCCCGGCACGCAAAGGCTTAAAAACTGGCCGGGATAGTAGTTCATTTTTTTTGCCGAAGTAAACCTCAGGTAGATCACAACGGGGGTGATCCATCTTTTTTCAACGACTTGGCACCGAAATGACCTCGCAGGCATGAATGAGCATCCCCCTTAAGATCAAAATCGGAATAATCCTGCTTGAACTTTAGGCACAGGCCAGCGGGCTTCTTCGTTCAGCCTCTTAAACATCAAGCAGATCTTGCTTGATGCAATACGGTTTCCTTTCTATGCTTAAGCCATATGCAAAAACGCATCGGCGACTTCCTGCGAGAAAAGGGCGTAATTGACTCGGTGCAACTTCAGGAAATCCTCTCTTTTTCCAGGAAAACAGGGTTGCGCTTCGGAGAAGCCGGCATGGAGTTGGGCTTTCTGAGCGAGGAGAAGCTGATCGAACTTTTCGGGCCAAGCTACAAGGTAAACTTTTTTCATTTAGAGCCCGGTTACTTCCCGAAAACAACGCGAGACTTCTTTCCCATTGATTTCATCATCAGGCATGGCGTGCTTCCGCTTGGGTACAAGACCGAGTATTCTTTTTTCCTGCGGGCCCAAAAACGACTCAACATAGGTTTGCTCACGCCCTCGCACAAAGAAACGATCACAAAGATTGAAGAGCACGCAGAGAACAAACTGGGTCAAAAGAAGTTCGCCGGCATTCGTCTGTTTTTGATCTTGGGCGATCAAATGATCAAGGTGCTTGAGCGCGAGTATGGGGTTACCGAAGATGAACTTCGACGCAAGTCTCCCGCCGAAATCAACCCGACGCTGGCGATGTTTCTTTCTACTGGTTGACTTGAACAAGCCTTTATCTTCGTCTCACTCAAACTTTACAGGGTCGAAGCAAAAAAACGTCAAACCCTTAGCCAGCTGTTCAAGCCCGCCCCTGTTGCGCTGAAGACCCATCCCTATTCATTCCAAGAATTTACCGGTGGCACTCGCGTTGCACATTTAAGTCAGCAAGAGACAATCAAGGAAACACGAAGATGAATAAGCCATACCTGACTTCGCGAGCATATAAAAACTATGAATCCCTGCAGACTGCGGGCACGCTTGAAGCGCTCATCACCAATGCTTCGAACATCTCGTTTTACGAAGCCTTAGGTCCGCTTGAGCTGCAGCGCTTCGCTCAAACCATCGATCTTGAAAAATGCCCCGATCTTGACCAGCTCAAAAACTATATCGACCACTCAACACATGTGCTCGAGATCGGAGCTGGCTATGGAAGAGTGATCCAAGGTTTGCGAGAAAGACGCCCCGAACTTAAAATCACGGCAGTTGAACTTGCAAAAAACTCGGTGACTCACCTTCAAAAACGCTTTCAAAATACACCGAATCTAAGAATCCTTTCCGGCGACATCCTCGAAGTACCTACCAGGCAAGAATATGACCTCGCTCTTTGGCTTTGGAGTGGACTTGCCGATCTCAACCGCCTTGAACAACGGCTGTGCGTGAAACGCCTTGCAACCCTGCTCTTCCCAAGTGGTGCTCTTGCCATCGACCTTCCGGCTGACGTTACGAATATGAACGCGACAACTTCAATCGAGAACTATTACAAACTGAGGCTTGATCCGAAGCTCTTGTACTATGGCTATATCCCCCCAAAAGACGAGCTTATTGCCCTGTGTTCTAAGGCTTCCCTTATCCACGTTCAAGAGGTCTGCTATTCAACTTCAACTGGAAAACAACGCCTGCTCGAGGTTTTTAAGAAGGCATAAAACCCCGCTTGCCCCTAAATCTCTTAAGGCCGGTCGCTTAACTACCGATAAATCTTAGTGAAAACTTAGGTCTTCCCTTATAGCGCAGAGCGCCTTAGAATTGTTGATAGTAATAGTCTACTTAAGATCAGATCTCACTGTTAACTTTTCTTAATAGACTAATAAGGGGTTTGAGGGGAATGTTTCAGATAATTCATGGACTGAAGACTTTAACCTGGGCTCTCGCCATACTTGTAACGCTTCAAGGTTGTAAGGGGCTTGAGAACGCTCAAGACGCCGTTGAGGCCGCTCCGAACTTTATCCCAGGCAATACAAGGCCTCGTGTTATCGCAAGCTCGTCGCCCTTCCGTGCGATCTTAGCTAACAAGTGCTTGTCGTGCCACGGCTCAGGCTCTCGTGACGGAGACTTCACTGTTTCTGACGAAGACCTTATCCAAAGAGGTTATATCGCCCAAAGTGGCGATCCTGATGCTTCTTCTCTTTATTACCGGCTTCGCGGCGCAAATTCGAATCACACGCCGAACCAAGAAAACATGCCTCCAACCGAAAGAGACAGGCTCACCAACGACGAGCTCACGATCGTGCGCAATCACATCATCAGCCTGAGACGAACCCTGCCACCAAGCGTTGCATTCATCCGACCTGCAGATGGCAGGCTTTCAAACCAAACTCGTTTTGATGTCGAGATTGCCTGCACAGTCGGCGCAGGTGACGTCACTGTTTCAGGACAAGCTGCTGACGTTATTTCAGGATTCACATTGCCTTGTGAACCCAACGGCAGGGCTATTGGTCAAGTCACTGTAAGAGCCGGCGATTACTCGAGCACTCTCACTGCCACCCAGACGATCAACGGGCAAACCGACACGAGAACATTGAATTTCAGTACCGACACGGTTGCTCCGGTTGTGAGCTTGAACGGAACAGACGGCGACTTGCGCGGCACGCAGAACTTTTCAGTCTCTGGCGGTTGCCTTGCCGCCGATAACGGCAGAACCGTCACTCTGTCAGGCAATCTTTTAAATGGCGCTACCGTTGATGCTACCTGCCAAAACTCGGTGTTCACTGCCAATGTCACGGTAACCGCCGGTGTAGGCAACAAGACCATCAATGCAAACATGAGCGACGCCGCCGGAAACTCAAGCAACACAGCGGCTCGCGTTTTTCGTTACGACAACAACGCTCCAGTAGTCACGATCACTGCACCTACCGCAGCGGTCGCTCCAACGACTGGTGGAGTATCCGCAGTTGCGCTAGCTGGCGATTGCGTCACCGGCCTTAACGTGCGCGTCTCAGTACGAGTCGGCGGAAACGTCATCGGAACGCCAACAAACGTGGCCTGCACGAACGCCAGGTACGCGGCGAACGTCACGCTTCCTGCCCCCGATGGAACAAAAGAAATTCTTGTCCAACAAACCAATGCCGCCAACCTCACGGGAAGCGCATCGCGAAACTATCAGCGCGATACCGCAGCACCTGCTCTCGCCGTAACGGCGCCAGCGCCAGACGCATCACCCAATCCTAATGCGCAGACCAGCGTTAACGCTCGAAGCGTGAACTTGAGCGGTACTTGCGAAACAGGGCTTACAGTCAACGTCTCACAAGTGGGGGTTGCAGGAACGACTACGGCAAACTGCGATGCTCCAGGAACCTTTTCTGTCACTGGTTTTCAAGTGAGCGCAGGCGATGGCCAAAAACAGATCCAGCTCAACCAAAGAGACGCCGCGACAAATACCGGCGCCATCACCAAGATCATCGTGCTTGATACGGTTGCGCCGACCCTTACAATCACCGACGCACCTGCCGCAAATAGTGAAGTGCTCACAAATACTTTCACCGTCGGCGGCGCCTGCCAAGGCAATCTTCCGGTCACGATCACCGTCACTTCTTCCGTAGTGGTTGGGCAATCGAATAGCGTGAACACCGCTTGCACGGGCGGAGTTTCTTATTCCGCTTACGTAGGCATTGAGGCGCTTGCTCCCGGAGCCTTCACTTTATCGGTCACTCAGCGCGATGTCGCGGGCAATACGGGCCAAGCTCCGTCAAGATCGATCATCAAAGCCCAGAGCCTTGCCGCTGAACGCGCCCTGCAGTCATTCCGAGACACCGTGTATGCGATCACGAATACGCGCGGCGACTGCGCGGCCTGCCACTATGCAGCTGGCGCCGGCATGCGCTTTCCGCACGCAGACTCAAATATCTATACCGCATACGATGCGGCGAAATCCTTGGTCAACTTCACCAACCCTGAACTCTCACGCATGGTTGCAGTCTGCTCAACCGACAGGCACCGCAACTACCGCGCATGCGCAAACGGCGGCCGAGAACTCGAAGACGCGATTCGATCGTGGTGGAGCGGCGGCGAAGAGGCGTACGCCTTGGCAGGTCACAAGCCATTTGCTTGCGCCCCTGGAAGCGATCCTGGGATCACCCCGACAAGAAGGCTCAGTAAAGCCCAATACGGGAATACCATCCGCGATCTCCTGCGCGTATTCAACCCGACCAACGCTGCCGACTTCAACGCCATCGCCGCGGCATTGGCGCCAGAAGTCGATCAACTCCCTAGCGACGAAGGCGGAACCTTTGACCGCATGGACTTGCGCGTGAACTCGGCTCACGTCAACGTATTCTATACGGTAGCCTCATTGTTCGCAGACCAAGTGTCTTCGACGAATGCGCGACTCTTGAGATTCGCAGGCCAGTATGCGCCAAGCTGCACCAGCGTCACTCCCCCGACATCCCAGTGCGTAAATGATTTCATCGCAGGATTTGGTTTGTACGCATACAGGCGCCCTCTGATCGCCGAAGAAGTTACTTCCTACAGGGCGATGTACGATGCACCGTCGACCACGGGGCTTCGCAATTTGATCGCGCGTTTCCTGATGGCGCCAGAATTCATCTATCAAGTCGAAGTGGGGAACCTCGCCTCGGCCGAAACCGATGTTTTCTCTCTCACTCCATATGAAGTGGCTGCAAGGCTTTCGTTCCACTTCTGGGATACGATGCCGAACACGGCGCTTTTCAACTATGCCGACGATCCATCACCGAACCCGCTTCTTGCCAGCGGCGCAGCATTCCAGAACATTGTGAATGAGGTCTTGAACGCCGCCCATCCCGACGGCGGAGCAACGCGAACGCGCCAGACCTTCGACCGCTTTTATTCTCAATGGCTGCAGTTGAGCTATATCCCCAACTTGTCGGCGAACAACAGCCCGGCCTATCCCAACTTCATCGACGGACTGAACTTGACCGGACTCAGAAACGAAATGATCCAAGAGGTGCTCGACTTCGCCAATTATTACACTTGGGACACCGCCGGCACGTTCTCACAACTCTTGACCAGCAACCGCTCGTTCGCACGCTCAAACGCGCTCGCTTCAATCTATGGAACATCGACGTGGGCAGGCTCCGGCAACTTGCCTCCCGCAACCACCGACGGGATCAGGGCGGGTCTTTTCACGCGCGCGGGCATGCTCGTGACGGGCAACCACGCCACGAACCCGATCAAACGCGGGGTTTACATGAGAAAGCAGATTCTCTGTGATAACCTTCCTGATCCAAATCCGACAGAACTTCCGGATGGCGCGACCAGCCCTGTGACAGAGCCTGCCGACACGGATCGATTCACCACGCGCGAGCGCTACACCCATCGCACCCACCCTGTAGACATGGGCGGTTTCGCGCCGACTTCGATGTGCATGACTTGCCATAGCCAAATCGATCCACTGGGCTTCCTTGCCGAGAGCTTCGATGGTTTGGGCCGCGTTCGATCGCAAGAACGCTTGTACAGCGCAACCGACGGACGATATCTGGCAAGCGTGAACATCAACCCAGTCGCCCAGCCACAGATCGTTTCAGGCGACACTCGAAGCGCTAACGATGCGAGCGACCTCTACGCGCTTATCGATGACAGCGGAAAAGCGCATTCGTGCTTCGTCAGAAGGTATTTCAACTTTGCTTTCGGAAAAACAGAGAACGTCGGCACCGACGGATGCTCACTCGAGGGAATGCGCGAAAAACTCACTCGCGCCTCTGGCGGTGGGATCCGGACGATGTTCCTTGATTTCGTCAATCAACCTGAGTTTCGTATGAAAAAACGGGGACCGCAATAGGGGGCGATGAACTCATATGATTTACAATAAAATCAGTAGAAGGGCATTCTTGCAGGGAGCCAGCGGATTCGCGCTGGCCATACCCTTGCTGCCATCCCTGCTCGAACGAGAAGTCAGGGCCCAAATGGCCGGAGCACGGCCACGATTCATCGGCATCATGTCGCGCAACGGCGCGGTGAGCAGCAACGCATGGTACCCTGCCGCTCTTCCTTCGATCGCCAATGCGCTACCTGGGTCTCCTGGCAACACTGTGAATATCGGACAAGGCCACAGTATCTATTCAGAATCGCTTCGCACCCTCCAAGGCGGTAGAGGAAACGCCCTCTCACCGGTCATAGGCCCCGCTTTTGACTCGATCCTTGATCGCGTGAACATGATTCGAGGCCTCGATGTACCGATGTACCTAGGCCATCACCGTGGCGGAACACTTGGAAACTTCATTGACGCTGATCAAGTCAACCGAACTGGGATGACGTCGATGCCGACGATCGACCAGGTTATCTCGGCCTCGATGGTCTCAAACCCCGAACGGGCTTTTTCAGTTGCGATCAACCCGGAGAGCAACAATCTCACGATTTCTTTTGCTGGCGTTGGAAACCCCGCCGTGACCGTTCATCAGTACCCGATGGTTCTTTTTCGACAGCTCTTCTGCGGCGGCACCGCTTGCCCTCCGGACGCAAGCCCATCGCCAAGCCCTTCACCCGTGGCTTCGCCAACACCTTCATTGATTGACCTTGTGATCGACGATTACCGCAGGCTGATGTCGCGCGCCAATCGCCGCATCAGCTCGGAAGACCGTTTGAGGCTTGATGCCCACGTGACATCGCTGCGTGACATCCAAACCCGGCTTGGCGGTGGTCCTAGCCCTTCGCCAGGAGCCTCACCCGCGCCCGCGCCAGGCAACTGCAGGCAGCTCACCGAAGCCGACATCAACAGCCGGTACCCTCGCAATGCGAGCAATCAAGTTATCCCGTTTATAAACCAAGACGACACATTGGGGCTAACGAACATCGCCGCCTACTACCATATCTTCAACGACGTTTTGGCCGCCGGTATCCGCTGCGGACTTATTCGCACGGCGACGATCACGATAAGCCGGGCGACATACCGGTTTGACGCCGGCCCCGGCACCAACAATTGGCATGAATGGTCGCACAACCCGGGTTTGGAGAGCTATCAAACGAACCTCACCAACACGAACCGATGGATCGCCGAGAACATCTTCGCTGACCTTGCAAGCAAACTTGAGCAAAGCACCGATGCCGATGGGCAAACTTGCCTGAGAAACTCGCTCGTCATGTGGGGCCATGAAGAGGGTTGCGTATTGCCCGGCTACGCTGGCGCCAACGTCGACGTGCACTACCTCACGAGCGTTCCGATACTCACAGCGGGTGAAATGGGCGGAAGGCTCAACGCGGGCCTCTACCTCGATTACCGAAACCGCAACTCAGCTCTTTGCAACAATGGCGAAAGGATCGGCGTCCCCTACAATCGATTCCTAGTCACGCTCCTGCAGGGAATGGGACTGCGCTGGGAAGATTATCGCGTCCACCAGCTCAACGACCCAAACAACTCTTATTTACCAGGATACGGCGACACGATGATACGAAACGATTTAATGACTCAGCGCACCCAGCAGTACAATTTCGGGCTCGTCGATACGCCACTACCCCTGCTTTTCCGAAGCTAATTAAGGCGCGCAAGCCCTGACTTGGCGATCCTTGATTGACGCACCCAAAGAGTGGCAAATATCGCCCTCTTTGCCGGTGATCATCACGCGACCGCTGTACTTCTCAAGCAACTTGAGGACTCGCTCGGCTGGCCTACCCCAATAGTTGTTTTGATCGACGGGGACGATCGAAACCTTTGGCCTCACCCGCGCAAGAAACGCATCATCGCTAGTGTCATTGGCGCCATGGTGGCCAACGACCAGTATATCTACTTGTTGAGGCGCTCTTCCCTGCCCTAAAAGCTCTCTCTCAACGTCTTGAGTCGCGTCGCCCATTACAAGAGTCCGCGACTGCCCCTCCTCCACCAGCAAGACCAAAGAATTTTTATTGAGGTCCGTTCCTTCGATCTTCTCAGGCCAGAGAACTTTGAGCTTGGCGCCTTGCCAGGCAAGCTCATCGCCCGCTTTTAAACAACGGCGTCGCGGGTTTTGAGAGAGTGCATTGAACTCCCAGCGCACGATCTGCTCGACCGCGCCCGGCGTTTTCACGTCGATCGGGTGGCAGTTTTCCAGCACCGAGACCTTTGGGAAGCTTTCAATGACCCGAAAATACCCGCTTGCATGGTCAGCATGAAGATGAGTGAGAATGAGGTGATCCAAGGAGGAAAGTTTTTTCCGCTTCATCTTATCCAAGATCCGAGGGGTCAACTGAAGAGGCCCGGTGTCGATCAAGATTGCCCGAGCGTTCTTTTCGAGCAAAACCGAAAGGCCTTCTCCTGCGTCGAAAACCGTGACGCGGAGTTTGGCCAAAGCCGAACCTGAAGCCAAGAAAACACTCAGGAAAAAAATAAGACAACGCATGATTGTTTTTCCGCCATTTTAGGGTGAACCCTCAGTACTTTGATATCCAGCTGCTGATCAGTGCGTCTTGCGTTTTTCGCGCTTGTTTTATCCACCGCTCAGCCGCCTCGAGATCGTCCTCTGACGCCCGAGAGGAAATAGCATCAAATGCGGCCCTTTTCGGGAAATCAGTGACAAAAACCACAAAAAGATACTTCCTTTTCGACTTTGAAAAGAGAAAACCCGCGAGAGCTGACGAGTAATTCACAGTACCCGTCTTCGCCCACACTGAAAATGCCGTATCTGGAGTGCTCAAACGTTTGCGCAAAGTGCCCTTCCAACCCGAAATGGGCAAAAGAGAGAGATAACTTCTACCAGCGTACGAAGCCTTTTCGCTGAACTTCAAAACCTCAAGCATCTGCAAGGGCGTCACTCTCGCCGTTACGCTGAGCCCCGAGCCATTGTCACCCACGTAGTTCGTCCAATCCGCGCCTGGAAAACGGCTTTTGATCCAGTTCGAAACCGAACTGACCGCGTCTTGGTACCGAACAGCCTTTCCTAAAAGCTTTCGAGCGGTCGCAAGATAGAGCAACTCTGACATGAGATTATTGCTGTGTTCGAGGTTCATCTCGGCCAGACGAACAAGTTCAAGGCTTGAATGTTCAGCGATGCGCTTGGCGTTTTTTGGCTCAACGCCCCGTTCCGTAGGAAGGGTAAATTCAATTCCATTCATCTCGCAAAATCTCACGAACAGTTGCGCGGCATGCAGACTAGGATCGTATACAGGCAAGCTTTCTCTCTTATTTTCTTTGAGTTTTCCCGTTGAAAACAACCAAGTTCCCACGGCCGAACCCGCTTGCGGGCGCTCGTACTTGAACTTGGTCAGCTCTTGAGCCTTAAGGTCAAGAGCTGGCTGCAACCGGTATAGCGGCAGACTTGGGATGGAATAAAGTTCAAGTTGGTCTTGGTCGCGGTTTGCAACCCACTCGACGGCCATCTCGTTGAAATCAACAGACAAAGCGCTCACGCCAGGATTGTACGCATCCGCGAATCCGGGGTTTGAGTAAATCTCTGAAGCGTTGGGCAAAAAGCTGTCATCATAAATCAACTTTCCCAAAACCTTCTTTATGCCTTGGCCTTTCAACGAAATGGCCAAGGCCATGAGGTCTGCTGCGGTCAAAAACGGATCACCCATTCCTTTTAGATAAATATCTCCGTCAAGCACTTGCGAACGCACGCGCCCAGCTCTGCTCAAAGTAGTCGTAAAACGGTAATGAGGTCCCAAGACATTTAGAGCTGCGAGAGTCGCAAAAATCTTATGCGAAGATGCGGGAATGAATTCTTTCGTCGCTTGATGAGATTCAACAACGCTCTTTGTCTCGGGATCATAGATGACGTAGCCGAGATGCTCGGAAGTGATGGCAGAGTCGAACGCCTGCTCAAGCGCTCTCGGCAAAGAGGCGGCCTGCTCTCTCTCGACGACATGCACTCGTTGAGGGGTGGATTGGCATGCGAGCAGCAAAAACAAAGAGACCAGGCCCGAAGTCTTGAGAAGATGGCGCATAATAAATAATTTATACCGCAAAAGACGCTTTAAATTGAGCAAAAACCCAATGGCTCATCAAAAGCTTTCCCGCGTAGCGACGTGCCTTTCAGGCAGGCTTGATTAAACTCTTTTCTTTCTATGGAAGGGAAGAAGATGTTTAAAGCAAGGCTGCTTCTACTGATCTCGTTTTTCTTCGCCGCAGGTTGCGCTTCTGACAGCAGTGACGGTCAACCCGCTTCTCAAATTGAAATCGATTCGGTCAAAGTTGATCCTATCGAAACCGTTTACGGCACGGTCTACCCCCTTGACGCCGACTCAATCGACCTCGACGCTGAGCTTGACGCCGGCAACAATGTCGTAAGGATTAAAAGCAAGCTGAGTTTCGCGATCGCAACCCACGACCACAAGCCGATGCTCGCCCTGCCGGCCGACGCCTCAAATCTCGTCGTCAGCCTTGACTCAAAATCTCTCGATAAAAACGAACTCAAGCCGGTCACCATTCCTCTTGAAAACGGGAACCGTTATCATGTGCTTGACCAAATCTTATCGGAAGGCGGCCATATTTTTGAATTCGAATACACCCTTCCAGCCCAAAGCTCATTTCTCTCTCGCTTCGCCGACATCAATGGAAAAGGACTGCAAGCCTATGTGCCTTGCAACCCGATGCTCTACGACCGGTTTCATTTCTTCGGAAAAATGAGCGTCGCCAACGCCGGAGAGACGTACCGCTTCTACAGCAACGCGACCACCAGCGATCTTGATAACAATTCTTGGTCATTTGCGCACTCGGTGCGCGTCAATGCTCTGGCGCCCTACTTCCACCTTTTGCCCGAAAGCGCGATCGTCGGAAGCGCCACCCGTACCTACCAAGGAGCAGCTGGCCCGATCACGATACACGCGTACCGAACCGATGCTGCGGCTCCCAATACGACCGGTGCGATTGATGTGATTGAAGCTTCGCTAGCAAAGTACGAAGGCCTTTTAGGACCTTATGCCCATGGCAACAAATTCATTGCTTACATCACGACAGGAAGCGGGGGAATGGAACATTCAGGCGCCACGGTCTCTTCCCTCTCTGCATTGAAGCATGAAGTGTTTCACAGCTGGTTTGCAACCGGAGTCTTTCCTCGCTTCTACTCTGATGCCTGGATTGATGAAGCGCTTGCCCGGTGGTTTGACAACTCGAGCCCAGTGGAATCTCTTGCTGGGTCGACCAAGGCGGTGAGGCTTGCGGGCTATAGTCCTTATCAACTTTATTTCCCGACCGATGCTTACAATTATGGCAGCAAGTTGATCGCGCATCTTGCTTCGCTCGCCGGGGGCCGCGATCGATTCATGCAGTTCTTGTCAGAGTTTTATCAGCAAAACAAACTGCAAACTGTGACCACCGAAATTTTCTTAGACTTCATGAAGAGCAAACTTGGGGTTGATCTCAATGGTTTTTTTGCGACTTATATTTACGGTGGACGCAGCAGCACAAGTGACCGTCCGGATGAAGTCATCTCTGAAACCTCGTTTGCGCCTAAAAGCGGGCTCGAGGCGCCTTTGACTGAAGGAAGTTTTTTGAGGGAGAACTAGAAACCGGATCGCTACTTGCGGTTCACGGTATTCTCTCTTCGCAAACCTTCTCAACCGAATATAGCGTGGGGTCTGGCACTTTCTCTCCTTGCTTGAGCAACGATTCAATATAAACCATTGATGCGCTAGGCGGAGTCGACCAGTTTCTGTAACGATCGCGTTGAGATTGAATCTCATTGCTGCGCAGCAAGTTACAGCGCTTTTGGATGATCTTTTTCGTAAAAACCCAGCGCCTGTGATTGTAAACAGAGGGGTTGTACGACTCATCCCAGGCTGGGCTCACGTAATCCCTGAAATCAAACGAGCCATCGTACTGCCAACGGTTGTCAGCCTTGCTTTTCGTGAGTCGCGGCTTCTCGCCCCGGCAAAGGCTCGAATAAAAGCGCACTCCTTGATAATCCGCCTCGAGATCGCCGAATGAAAATACTCCGCTGCTCCACATCCCAAGGTAACGCCATTCGGTTGAGATTCCGTAATCAACTGCCGCCTTGACGGCCTCTTCTTCGGTGCCTTGACGCTCAATGACTTCACGATATCTTTCGTAGGCTCTGAACCCCGTGCTGAAAAAATGCTGGATCTTATCAAATCCAAAACGAACGCCAGCGGCCAAGACTGTCTGTCCTTTGGGCATCACGCGATTTTTGAAATCAACTTCGCTCCCATAAAAGCTTTCGCGGTCAAATTCTTCTTTCTGCGATTCTGAGAAGGGCACGCGATCTATCTCTGAGTGGTAATTTGAAACAAACTCAAGCTTCCATCCCTCTAAAGCCAACGCAGCTCGAATCAAACTTGAAAGCGAATGGCACGACAGATTTTGTTCGCCGACCGCGCGGACGACACCTGAAATCGTTTGGTTGACCAAGGCATTGAGTTCAGAAGTGGAATCTTTAAGCGGTTTGTCCCAGGCGAAATACTGATCGGTTTCTGAGGCGATTCCAAAAGAAGGCAAAACTAAGCACAACCATGCACAGAGTCTCAAACCCATATTTCCCCCTCAAACGTTCTTGTTCACTAACATGGTTTTTTTGAGATGTAAGCAGAACTTAAATGGCGCGTGGCGCCGCCATTCAAATCGCAAAAGATATTGACTTCAACACAATAAAAGAGAATGCAAGTTTTGCCTCTATTTTTTTGGAGGCGCGCTCCTAAAGGCTATAGGTGATTCGATTGAGCGCACCCAACTTTTGGAGCGATCTTTTATTGCCCTTGCAAATGCCTCAAGATCTCTTCGCTCGAGGCGCGGCCGTCGATGACGACCACGGCATTTACGCTGGAAGAGCCGCCTGACTTGAGAGGATCTTCGCCAACCCCGCTATACCAACCCACATCTTCAAAAGACTTAGCAACTGAAATGTATCGAAACGACCGAGGAATCTTATCGGCGTGCGGAGCAAGTGCTTCTAACTTGTTTAATGCTGCATCGATTTCTTTATCGGTAAGCCCGCTATCGTCAAAGACGCGAACCTTTCGTTTGAGCTTATTCCCTACGTTTTTGCATCTGTTTATCAGATTTTTCTTCTTGATGGTTTCCGGATCGTCGAGATTTGGCAGGCCCTTCAAAATCGATCGCATTTGATAATAGTTGACGCTCGCGGGAATAAAAACCCTCGACATCTCGTCGTCATTCCTCACGACCGCCTGGGCAACGGCCCTAATCGTCGGGTTAAACAAATAAATTTCATCTATATATTTATTCTTTACGCCCGAGTCATTAGCGACCTCAAGAAGCACGTCCAGGGCGGCGTCGAGCATCTGAAGGTCCATGAGCCCGGAAGAATCGTGCAGCACTTCGTAACCCAGCTTGTCTTTAATTTCTTTTATCTTTCGTTTTCTCTCTTCGGCCTGTTTGGCCTCGAGTTCGAAAGAATTTCGAATCATTTGATCTACCAAAAGCTCATGCGAGGTACGGGCAAATCCGAACGCTAAAAAATCAATAATCTCGTCGACACCCGCGTCGTACGGAATTTCAACCGTGCCGAACCTCGACGCTTCAAGATCGGCAAAGCTTGTCGAGACATGCACCTCAGAAATTTCCTTGCGGATGGAATCTCGGATACGTTCAAAGTTTTGAGCAAGTGTCTTTGTCACCTTTTGGCATATGCTTGGGTCAAGCGGAACCATGCAAGACACATTGAGGTTGAGTTCAGCTTGAAAACGCTGCCTCCCTGAGACGTCGTCATTATCGTCATTTTTAGGGGCTTCATCGCCAGCCGCTTCGTCAACGGGAGCCAGCTCGTCGACCGCTGACAAATCTTGCTTCTGAGGTGGCGGCTCGGCTTTCGTACCACTACCCTGCGGACCCGACGATTTCGAACAACCCGCACTCATTGTGAGTACGAAGACTAAAAAACCTAACGTAAGACGACTCATCGATTCTCCTTAAAAGAGAACGGGAGTCTATCATTAGTTGATAATAATAGTCAACAACTCAGAAAGTCTTTCGAATTTAAAAAAATCCTTAAAATCCAGCAAGATAGCTTTTAATCACCGAAGGACCTGAATCTTCCCCGGGTCAGACAGGCTTCCTTCAAGGATGACCCTTTCCGTTCTCATGGCAGGCTCGTTTCTGGTGCACTTGCGCGAAGAGTCTCGCTTTACAGCCACGCCCATTACGATCGCATCTCCCCTAACGAAAGAAACAGTCTGAAAATCAGTTTCGTCACAACGCAGCTCAAAGCTCAATTGATACTGCGGCGGCATGCTCTCTGCGAAATCAATCTTGAGCACATGAGCCATGCGCCAAGACGATTCAAGAGAACTCTCAATCGCTATCGCGTGACCTGCCGAACACAGGCCCGTAAAAGCCATTAGAAAAACAAACACCGTTTTCTTCATTATTGATTCCTCTGCTCAAGTTTCTCTATAAGAGCCTTATCGTCGGCAAGGCATTGGGCAACGGCTTGCATGAACTTCGCATGCTTCGCGAGCACGGTGCCTGAGTTTGCAGAACCTGACGCAGTATCACAGCCACCATGGGTGTGAATGCCAATCACTTCCTGGGTTTCTTCAAGCACGATTGAAGATCCGGAGTTTCCTGGCATAGTATCCACCGCGTGACGCATCTCGCTGCCTCCAATGCCAACGATCGGTCCGGTAAGAGTCTGCTGCGCAAAATTTCGATTTGGCTCGTCGTCATCCGACCCGTATCCGGTAATGCGAATGGCCGCTCCAACTTGAGGAACCTCTTTCCTGGCTTTTAAGAACCCTTGCACTTCGCCTGGCAATTTTTCTGAAACCGGATTGGGGCGCAAACGATAAACAGCCCAGTCATTTCCCGGGCCGTCATTTTGATAGCCGTAGACCTTCGATACAGGATATTGATCTGAAGGCTCGGGATACCTGACTTTTCCTTGGTCGTCTGAAGGCGGCACATTAAACTGCGCAAAGTTCAGGTAAGATTTACAATGACCGGCTGATACCATGCACGTCAACCCGATCATCGTACCTGTGCATCCCCCCGCGCCATTTTCCACTTTCATCATGCGCGCAATGGGTTTTGATTTCGAGGGAGCTCTCTCATCCGTTGAGCCACAGATGGTTTCAGTGCGAGGTTCCACCATCACCGGAATTTCAATGCCCCTGATTGCGAATCCATTTGAGGACTCTCCTGAAGGAACCACCAGTTCAATGGTCACCGAATTTCCGTTCAAATAAGGCGTGGAATAACGAAAGGCCTTGAGGATACGATCATCCATTTTCAACGGACGGCGATTCTTGTTCGAGGTGACTTTGAGAAATACGCCTTTGCCGAGAACCCTTTTCTTAAAATGCACCCGAAGCCCGGTAGCCTTCTTGACATGAAACTTCTTTTTCATAACCACGCGGTCTGACTCTGCAATATTCTGAACAGATCCGCTGTCCCATTGCACGGGCTGAACACGGTTACGCACTTCAGCGGTGAAACCAGAAGCCGAGAGCAATAAACCCAAGGCCAAGTAAATAGTTTTCATTTATTCTCCCCCAAGAATTGACCCTTCTATACAAAGTGCTACTGATGAAGAGACATTTGGTCAATGTGGCGAGCACTATTTTTTTGAAGCTCTGACAGCGCATTGCAACATTCATTAAAGACAATCCATTCGGCAGATTTGAAGACCGTTCCCGTTTTGTCCATAGCCTGAAGAAGGCTCGCGTAGCGTCCGAGGCAAAGGATAACCCTGCGCTTTGACAAGGAGCGCAGGAAAGGCAGTGCGGAACCGCGTAAATCGCGTCAAAAACACGCGATCACAAATTATTTTTATTTATAAGTCACACTGCCTTGCGCCATTCGGGAAATCATGACCCTGCGTAGGTTTCGCCCAAAGAGTTTACGATCACCAGCGCGAGCCGGCCTTTTCAACTTCAATAGAAAGGGCCTGTTCGCAGTGGCCCCGATATTAAATGTGGGTTTTTAGAAACTTAATTCGATCGATTGCCAGTTGAACCAGGTTCAATGAAGCTCAGTTCACGACTCACGATTTCTTCCGGCGAAACTTCGAAAAACCGCGCCAAGACGTAAACCTCTTCCGCCGCAAGGCTTTGCTCGCCCTTTTCGATGCGGCTGATAGCAGCTTGGCCCAAGCGCAAGACCCGGCCCAGTTCTGACTGCGAGATGTTGGCGCCCGCCCGCAGCAGTCGAACTTTCGTCCCGATATCACACCGAATTTCTCGAAACTTTCTTGAAGGCACCTTGGATTTCATACAAACACCTAGATAGACTTCTTTCTCTATAAAGAAAGTTTTATTCTTTGTAAAGAAAGCTCATTGGCATTGTGACGCTATATTCGAGAGAGTGTCTCGTTCAAAACCAAAGGCTCGCAAGCCACACCATCGCAACCCTGCTTTTCTCGCCTTGCTCGGAGAGCATTGCAAGAAACTGCGCGTGCAAAAGGGGCTTTCGATTGATCGCGTGGCCAAAGAAAGCGATAGCCTCAGCACAAGCGTGATTCATAGGCTGGAGTCGGGTTCTCGCCCTGTTTCCGTGAATAGCCTTGTCCGTTATGCAGAGGTCTTGGAAATACACCCCAAGAAACTGCTCGATTTTCCGTTCGAATTTGAAAGCATGGCCGAAGAAAAACTCGACCCGCCTCTGGCATTGATTTCAAACCACGACCTACAGGTGCGCAAAGAAGCCTTTCGCACCTTGCTGCCCGTGTATTCGCTCAAAGCTGCCGCGGGATATTTCGGGAGAGGGGAAGAAGCAGAAACCCAGGGGTGGATTCGCGCGCCAAAGGTGCCAAGGCTTGACCGAAATATGTTCGTGGTCAAGGCCGTGGGTTCTTCGATGCTGCCCAAGATTCATGATGGCGATTACCTTGTTTTCAGGGCGAACCCCGTCGGTACTCGACAAGGAAAAATAGTGCTCGCGCAATACCGAGGGACGGCAGATCCCGACACCGGAGGCAGTTACACCGTCAAGAAATACACCTCGGTAAAGTCTTCTCTCGCGGAAGGAAGCTGGCGCCACAAGAAAATCGTTCTGTCTCCGCTGAACCGCGCTTATAAATCCATCGTGCTCATGCCGGAAGACGAAGACGATTTTCGAATCGTGGGCGAGTTCGTAGCGGTGCTGTGAAGGCAGAGTGTCCGATGCCTCAGGTTCAGACACCCTGCCGCACGGTCAATTCAATATACTAACGAACATTCGATCTTTTGGATTACTTGAGCTTTTTTCCTCTTAGGACAGCCTTTGATTGGTCGCCGGCATCGCGACACGTAGACGTCTTTCTCAGCCACGACAAGTTCTAGTGTTCTGGTACCTGATACATCAGATATTTCGCCCTCGGACGAAAGCGGAATAACGTAGGATGCCGCCTTGGTTAAACTTCCCGTGGTTACAACAGAAAGATGCGAGGCGAGCCCAACGTCAGTTTCCGCCGCTTTTACCGGCATCCAGTTCACAAGAACATTCAGGCCGTCTTTACTTATGGCATCAAACACTTTTGACTCTCCAAGGCGAAGCTCAAGGAGTCCGTTCGCCATGAATTCATTTGTATTCCAATGTTTACAGAAAACCTTCACGCTAGGCACCTGTTCGTTTGCGAATGCCAAAGACTTTGAACCAGAGACGACCGATCCCGCCATTGCTAAGATAAAACTTAAAAACAAAATATTTCTCATTTGAACTCCCTTTTCTCAACCTCCGAAGACAATGCACCGTGCCACTAACAACTGAAATCGGGCCCGTCAAGAATAGAAGCACCTCATGTGGATCAACCCAAGCGGGCTCTACGCTCTTTCGCCCTTTCACGAAGCGGAAGTTCAACCTTGAAGGTAGATCCTCGACCTAGAGTGCTTTCGACCCAGATTCTTCCTCCGTGCATTTCAACGATTTGCCGAACAATGTAGAGCCCCAAACCTAAACCGCTGACCTTATTTTCAGAAGCGACGCGCTCGAATCTTTCAAAGATCCGCACTTGGTCTTCCGGCAAGATGCCAACGCCTTGATCTTGAACTGACAAAACAGCTTTTTCTTCAATGACAGAGACGCTGACTCTGATAGGTTTTCCTGAGCCATACTTGATCGCATTGCTGATCAGATTCGTGACCACCTGCTCGATCCTAAGAGAGTCCCAACATCCCAATGCTTCATCAGTTCCTTCAAATTGAATGGCACTTCCGGCGGCAGCAAGCTGCGGTGCAAGTTGTTCGACGACTTGTTTCGTCAGTTGCGATAGGTCAAAGTCCGCTGTTTCAATCTTCAGTTTCCCTGCACGTATACGCGAGACGTCTAGTAGGTCTTCGACGAGAACAGAAAGCCTATCGAGCTGACGGTCAGCGGTTTCCACCGACCTAGCGATCTTATCGGGCGTCAGCAAATGGGCGCCTTCGCTTGAGAGAGCTCTTTTACTTATTTGGTTTTGAAGCTTAAGAGCGGTAAGCGGGGTTTTCAGCTCGTGGCTTGCAATGGATACAAACTCATCTCTCTGCCGAAGCGCGTCGGTCAATTCATTAAGCAGATGCCTGACTTGATACTGCCTGCGACGTGCACGAAGAAAAACCTTTACAGAGCTGATCAGCGTCGTCGTGTGAAAGGGACGTTCAATCAAAGAGACATTCACCGTCGGCCCGAATAGATCCAATACTTTCTGCCCAGAGGGTCCCCTACCTTGTGAAGAAACCATGATCAGAACGGGAAGGTCGGACCAAGCTTCCTGATTTAACAACGCTTGCCGCAAGGACCCGGCGGACTCAATGTTCAGAGCTTCTTCAGCCAGGAAAATCATCCCACAAGAACTCTGCAACCGAACAAGAAGCTCTGGTACGCGGGGAAAAACTTCCGAACCCAGTCCCGCCCTTCGAAAGATTTCAGATGCAAGCGAGGCGTCTTGCCCAGTTGGGGCAACGATTAGAATATTTTCGTTATCCGAATCGATATCCATCAGCCAATCAGCCCTTGTTCTCGATGTTTGACTTCGGCAAAGGCGCCGTCAAGCTCGGCACGCCGGTGAGAACGCCTTGGAACTGCGTAAGCGCCGGCCCTACTCGCACTCCGTCATTATCGATCTCCAGCTCACGAATCGTGCTCTCGTGCTGACCGCTACGTTTTTTTATGATCGAAATCGCTTTTCTTATTGAGCCATTAGATTCAAAGAAACGAGTGAGCAGTGCCGTATCCGCGAGATAAGTGAGATCCACCGGAGATTGCATCGAGCCAATCGTGCCCTGCTGAGCCAATACAAAAATCGTGACGACGCTCTGGCTGTTCAAATAAGAAAGAAGCTCATGAAGCTGCAAGATCAAATGTTCTTCCTGTGGCATCGCATGAACATAACCATTTAAACTGTCGATGAGAACAAATTGAACTTCATCTTTTTCGACTGAGTCTCGGATGGTTTTCGAGAACTCTCCTGGCGAAAGTTCGGCCGGATCAACCTTCTGGATTCTGATCAGGCCAGACTCAAGATGCTTTGAAAGATTCATTCCAAGGTCTTTGACCCGCGCTTTATAGGTTCCGACGTTTTCATCAAAGAGGAAGATGCTGACCTTTTCGCCGCGTTCGGCCGCCGAAAGGGCGCATCGCACCGCTATCGTCGATTTTCCCGTGCCCGCAGGACCGATGAAGAGGTTGCTCGTACCACGATCAAGCCCGCCACCCAAAAGCGCATCGAGCCCGGCATTTCCACTTGAGACGGTCGAATAGTCAGACTTCTCGTCGAAGTTTGCAGAGACCATTCGAGGAAATAGCACTATTCCGCCGCGCTTGATCACGTAGTCATGGTTGCCCTCGACAAAAGTCGAGCCTCGAAGCTTTACGATGCTCAAGCGTCGGCGCGCGCCTCCGAATTCTTTGTGAACCCGCTCAAGCTGGATCACGCCGTGAGCGATGCTCTGAATTTGAAGGTCACGTCCGGTTGAAGTCAAATCGTCTAAAAAAAGCACTGTTGATTTGCGGACAAGAAACTCTTGCTTGAGCGCTAGAATCTGTTTGCGATATCGAAGCGGGCTTTCTGCAAGCAGAAGCATCTCGGAAACCGAATCAAATACGATCCTCTCAGGTTTCACACGATCGACTTCGGTTAACAGAATTTGAGTTACCTGGCTCAGTTCGACCTCAGAAGGATAAAACATCGTGTTTTGGGCTTCTGGTTTTAGCTTCTCTTCGATTGACGAAAGTTCAAGCAGAGCTAGCTTTGAAATATCCCAACTATGCGAGCGGGCCACTTGGAGAAGTTCTTTTTTTGTTTCCGAGAAAGTGACGTACAAACCCCTTTGCCCCTGTCGCACGCCTTCGAGCAAAAACTGAAGGGCAAGGGTTGTCTTGCCCGTTCCAGGAGCGCCTTGAATAACGTAAAGACGTTCTTGGGGAAGCCCGCCGTCAAGAATCGCGTCTAATCCTTCAACCCCGGTTAAGTAGCGCCGATCCGCCGCATCACTATCTGCTTGCATTAAAAGGTCCTCCCCGATTTGGGCAAGGGATTTGGCGCAAATCGGTGGCCTCAAAGTCGCTTTTTGAAACGTGCTAGTCAAGTCGCATCTCTATCTCGCTGAAGAAGACAAACCTTGCGCATCAAAAAGTCTGCCAGCAGAGCGGCAAATCGCCGGGAAGAAGTGTCGTGACTCAATGATGAAAGATGGCGAACAAATTGCATTTAGCGGTGTTTTGTGCCACTAAATCTTCACCACCAATGGCAAATGAAAAAACTCAGAAGACGGTAACTCGAAGGTCTTGGTCTTGGTCTCGGACTCTACATCGTAAAAGAGATCTTGGAGATGCATGGGGGAGGAATTCGGGTTGAGAGTGAACTTGGCAAAGGATCAACCCTCATCGTGACTTTGCCTCTTCGCGGGAAGGAGGGACGCGGGAAGTGACCAAGACAATTCTGGTCGTAGAAGACGATCACGATATTCGAGAGAATATGGCGGAATTCCTGCTGAGTGAGGGATATGAGGTGCGAACTGCTGCGAACGGCAAAGAGGCTCTCGATCTTTTGAATACGACGCTTGCCCCTTCGATGATCCTTCTCGACCTTATGATGCCCGTCATGGACGGGTTTCGCTTTCGGCAGGAGCAAGAAAAAGACCCCAAGATTGCTCATATCCCAGTCGTGCTGATGACGGCCACTCCCCAAGTCGAAAACACTAAAACTCGCCTTGGAGCTATCGCGTTCATTCGCAAGCCTATTGATATTGAGGAGCTTTCAAGCCTGCTACAGGTTTTTTTCGACGGTTCGTTGGTACGCTGAGGAATTGCCCCCCGGCCAGATTTTCGACGTAAAACTTGCCTTTAAAGACTGGTTCGATTACAAGTAAAGATCTTCGATCTTTCATTTTTTCGTTTGGTTACCAGGGCCGATCACGTTCGTTTCAGTATCGTCGGGCCGTAGCGCAGCCTGGTAGCGCACCTGGTTTGGGACCAGGTTGTCGCTGGTTCAAATCCAGTCGGCCCGACCAATTTTCTTTCAAGGCTTTTCCCTAAAACACCCTAAACATCGAAAATCAAAAACCAATGGCGTTGAGGGTTTATCGCTGTCGCTTCCGAGAAAGCGTCACTCAGAGTCAGTGGCCGTAAGTGCGGTTGACTGAGTTTTGGCTGAGTGATGGCTGAGTAGAAACGCGGTCTCTTGCGGGGTTGGCTATCTATGGTGACACGATACGGAACCAGTCCCGCATCACCTGGCGTACGCGATCAACTTCTTCTTCTGGAATATCTGACATGTGGCATGCAGCATTTCTTACATGTGTGATCAATCGAGCTTCCTGGATAAGAGATTTATCTCGAACGATAGGCTCAAAACCGTCCTTCCAACAAGATTCAATAATCGAGAGTAACTGAGGATAGGTGGTCAGAGCCAGCTTTTCTCGACTCACAAGAGCCATCCAAGCCTTTGTCTCTTCTTTCTGTTCGCTTTCTGTAACTTCATCTCTGATATTCTTTGGAACTTTGCTTTCCCACCAATTAGCAGGAGAGCTCTCCGAAAGAGTCTCCCGAATAAACTCCCTTAAAAAATGTTCAAAGACAAAAAAGTACTTAAAAACAAGCGAGGCCAGACGGGCTCTTTTTACTAATATGGGCAGAGATACTGCTAAATCTAACTCCTTAGATAATGGGAGAGATTCGGGGGCCACTGTATCTGGTTGCTTTTGAATTAGTCTTTCTGCCGTTTGTCCAAGCATCACGAATAAGGCAAGCTTTCCGTCCTTCATCTAAAGGCATCTCGTATTGCATTAAATATATTCAGGTAGGTTTCTTCGGTTCCATTGTTCGGTAAGTGGATCTGAATATTGTAATGAAACTCAGGACGAAATCCCTGAGGTACGGGAGCCCCCTTATTAGGGGACCAATTAAGTTCAGAGGAGGGAGGTTTTGACTTTTCCTTTTGCTCACTCTTTTTTTCACCGATTTGATCTTCTTCCGTGGAAAGAGGTGAAGAAAAGTCGGCAGACTTGATTAGAGCGTTGAGAGTATAAAAGACTCGATTTGTCTGATCCTTATCGCCACCGGCAACTTGCGCTATCAATCCTTTTAGGTCATCCCCCTCCAATGCATGAGCGTTTTCGTTTGCCTCATAAAGGGGAGCAAATGCTTCTCTAATACCCTCTGCAATAGCCTGTTTACTGGTGGCGCTATTTTTGAGCTGACGGTATCTGGCTGTAGGCTTTCCGGATGGGTCTAATATCGCTAATGACTTCAGAAGACTGATCAAGTTTCGATCATTGCTGCTTTTCAGGCCTAATGTGTCGCGCAGAAATGCGTTGGAAAAGGTATCAGGAACCTTTGCGTCTGCAATTTTTAGAAGAACTTCAGAAATTTTCCCCGGAACGATCGTATAAGGTAAGTCTTTCGCCACTAAATGCTCCTCTTTGCCCTTACTAGCAATTACTGACATAGCTTTGGCACAACCCCTTATCAACGTAATCAATGATTATCAAGACTAGTTCGTACCGTCGCTTTGACCTGAAATCGATTCTTTCAAACGACCAACCAATAAGCGTCGATTTCTGCTTCCTAGCCTGAAACTCCCTCAAAGTCCTTCGGATCGCGGGGCGAAGGGAGGTTCATTCTATGAACCACAAATCGAACTCAGTTTTGATCATTGATCTCAAGTTCCACTTCAAGCGACGCATCGATCTTCGTCAGCTCCTCAAGTGGGCTCTTCCAATTACGATCGCGCTTATCAAGTTGGTGATTCATCTCTACGGTGGGCCGCTGGCTAGCCTTACAAAGTAACTTCGCGCCCTTTTCTCAATTCGGAAATCATGTGAAGCGACTCGATGAGTTTCGATACGCTTTGCTTACCTAGCTGATCCTCAAAATAATCTTCAAATGAATCAATTGTCTTCATGAGCCGCAGTGCAGCCCTCTTTCCTTCTAGTTTAAGTGCCAGACGATATTTTCTAGCGTCGCCCTGATCGAGTTGCCGTTTTACGAACCCTTTTCGCTCTAGATGAGAAATACAGTGGCTCACATTTCCGCGAGTCGTTCTGAAAATCGCAGCCAGGTTAGAGGGAGTGACTGTTTCGGATGGTTCAAAGAAAATAGAAATCAAAATGACCGCCTGCAAAAGATTGCAATCTTCCTTCTGAAGTTTTGAATTCAAATCACGCCAAACGGAATCGTAGCTTGATCCGATCGCTAACAGCAGGCTTCTCTTGATGTATTGCTCTATCTTCATTTCTTACCTATTAGTTTAGTAACTAAACTATTTAGTTACTAAATTGTTTACTCCTAAATATGCGGTGCAGGCAAAGGTTTTTTGTTTCTAGATTGAGTTTGAATCGGCACACTCGCGGCATGAACCGCCAACTCGATACTGCAAAAAAACATTACAGGCTACCTTTGTTTGACCTCATTTATGAAGCTCATAAAATTCATAGGGCTCATCACGATCCTAACCAAATTCAAAAGTGCACCCTGCTTTCGATTAAAACCGGAGGATGCCCGGAAGACTGTGGTTATTGTCCTCAGTCGGCCCATTACGAGACGGGACTAGCGAAGCAAGAATTGCTTTCCATCGAAAAGGTTCAAGCTGCCGCAAAAAATGCAAAAGCGAACGGCGCCGATCGTTTTTGCATGGGCGCTGCGTGGAGGAACGTCAAACACAATGCGGACTTCGAACACGTTCTCGAGATGATTCGCGTCGTTAAAAGTGAAGGTCTTGAAGCGTGCGCCACATTGGGAATGCTGGCGCCCTCTCAAGCAGCAAGACTTAAAGATGCCGGTCTTGATGCTTACAACCACAATTTAGATACGAGCCGGGAGCACTACAAGAACATCATTAAGACTAGAACTTACGATGATCGCCTCCAAACAATCCAAGCTGTGTCGGATGCCGGGATCAGTGTTTGTTGCGGCGGAATTCTAGGACTGGGTGAATCGGGAGAGGATCGCTGCGCTCTCATTGCGGAGTTGGCTAGTCTCGATCCTCAACCCGAATCAGTACCGATCAATCTCTTGGTCGCCGTCGATGGGACTCCACTTCAAAATGAAAAAGCTGTCGACCCGCTCGACCTTGTGCGGACGGTAGCGGTGACACGCCTTCTATTGCCAAAGGCCAGAATTCGCTTATCAGCAGGTCGATTGTCTTTGAGTTCAGAGGCCCAGGTTTTGGCATTCTTTGCTGGAGCTAATTCCATTTTTCTTGGCGAAAAACTCCTCACTCGCTCGAACCCAACTCCCGATGAGGATCATCGCCTACTTGCATCGTTAACGGGTGAGGCAGCCCATGTTTCCAGCCATTCTTGAAAGTCGGATTTGCTCACTCGAGGCATTGCATCTAAGGAGACGACTCCAACCCGCCTCAGGGATTGATTTTACTTCAAACGATTATCTTGGCTTTGTCTGCGATCCTGTTCTTAGTGATCGATTTCATCAGTCTTGTGGGGGACTCCCTCTGAGTGCCGGGGGCTCTCGCTTGCTCCGGGGTCAACTCGACATTTTTAACGAAACGGAAGAAACCCTCGCTCGGTTCTCAGGTCGAGAAGTCGCATTACTTTTTCCGTCTGGATATCAGGCTAATCTTGGTCTGCTCTCCGCTCTACTTCGAGCAGAAGACACCGTGTTTTCTGATGAACTCAATCACGCGTCGATCGTAGATGGCATCAAGCTCAGTCGCGCAAAAAAAGTGGTTTATCCGCACCATAATCTCACTGCGTTGAGAGAGGCGTTGATCGCTCAAGGAAATACAGGCGGTATCCGACTGATCGTGACCGAGAGTGTCTTTAGTATGGATGGAGATATCGCGCCGCTGAGGTCACTTGCCGATCTTGCAGAAGAATATGACGCGATCCTAATCGTCGACGAGGCACATGCGACTGGCCTCTTTGACGCTGGAATAGTGAAACACCAGGGTTTGTCGGAGCGAGTATTCGCGACGGTTCACACAGGTGGTAAAGTACTAGGTGCATCAGGAGCCTGGGTTGCGGGCAGTACACAACTTCGGGATTACCTGATTCAGTTTTCGAGGCCGTTCATTTACTCGACGGCGCCGTTTCCGGCGCAAGCGCTTTTACTGAAGCTCGCTGTCGAACATTGGAGAGATGTAGGACGGAAACGCAGCAAAACTCTTTTTGAAAAGGTTCGCTTCTTTAGAAATGAGCTAGGACCATCGGTTGAGGTTCCAAGCACCGAGAGCCCAATCCTTCCCATTCTTATTGGGAATACAGAGCGAGCCCTAAAAGTCACAGACCATCTTCAAAAGAGCGGTTTTGATATTCGAGCAATTCGACCGCCAACTGTTCCGCCCGGTGGAGATCGTCTTCGAGTTATCTTGCATTGGCAAAACTCCGAGGCCGAAATACTTGCACTAGCTCAATCGCTCAAATTCGTTTTAGAGAAGGAACGCTTCTGATGTCCGGCATTTTTATAACGGGAACCGATACCAATATTGGAAAGACAACGGTCAGCGCGATCCTTTGTTCGGCTCTACGTCAGCACAAGGCCAACGGTGGATACTTCAAACCTGTTCAGACAGGACCAGATGATGACGCTGCGACTGTTCAAAGATTCTCTGGCATCGGTTCAGAAAATATTCTTGGCTCCGTGTATTCTTTCCCCGAGTCTATTTCACCTCACCGCGCGGCTGAAGAATATCAACAGAAAATTCAGCTGCCAAAGATTTATAGTGCATGGAGCAACCGACCCAAAAAATCATGGATCGTTGAAGGCGCAGGTGGACTACTTGTTCCATTGGCTTCTAACACAACCATGAGAGATTTGGCTCGCGCTCTCGACCTTCCTTTGCTCGTTGTCGCATCGACGCGGCTGGGTACGATCAATCATACTCTACTCACGATTGAAGCAGCGAGGGCCACTCAACTTCGCATAGTCGGCATTGTACTAAACGGTTCTAGTGATTCGGGTTTAGCTCAGACGTTGGAGACATTCTCTGGGACAAGTGTGTTGGCTGAGGTTCCGAATATCGAAGACCTCAATGCCGATCGCATTGCGGCTACTGCGCTCGAAATATTTCCAATAAACATTCTTAATCGCATTTTTGATGGATGCCTTAATGTCGAATAACACTCAGTCATTGCAGGAGATGGATCATGAATTTATTTGGCATCCATATTCTCAACACGGATCAAACCAGGATATTTTGCCAGTCATCTCAGCCAAGGGCGCTTATCTCACTTTAGAAAATGGACGGGAGATTTTGGACGCCATCTCCTCGTGGTGGGTCAACATCCACGGACATGCGCACCCAACTATCACTGAGGCCATCGCCACACAGGCAAAGCGCATTGACCACGTGATGTTCGCTGGATTTACTCATGCACCAGCCGTCGAGTTAGCGCGTATCTTGGTGACAGCGACGAGAGCCAGAGGTATGCGATTGGACCGTGTTTTTTATTCGGACAATGGCTCAACTGCTGTTGAGGTCGCACTAAAGATGGCGTTTCAGTACCACTACAATCGCGGCGATAAAACTCGAACGCGATTCATCGCGCTTCGTGGTTCCTATCATGGCGATACGCTAGGAGCGATGGCCGTGGGTGAGCCCGAGGGATTTCACACGCAGTTCCGACGATTGTTGACGGAAGTCGATTTTGTTACTCCCGGAAATATTTCAGAACTAGAAGAACTCATCGCAAAAAACTCTGAATCACACGCCGCTTTTATTTTTGAACCGATGGTTCAAGGCGCCAGTGGGATGCAGATGTACCCAGCGGCCTACTTAGAAGCTGCGGTTTACCTTTGCAAAAAACACCGAGTGCTAACGATCGCGGACGAGGTTTTTACGGGCTTTTATCGCACCGGAAAATGTTTAGCTTCTGAACATGCTAGGCTATCCCCCGATTTATTTTGTCTCTCAAAGGGCATCACCGGCGGCATTCTGCCTCTTGCCGTTACGTTAGCAAGTGAAGAAATATTCGATGCGTTTTTATCAAAAGATTTAAGTTCAGCATTTTTGCATGGCCACTCCTATACCGCAAATCCAATTGCCTGCGCCGCCGCAATAGCGTCATGGAAACTACTCCAAACACCGAAGTGCCTCTCTCGTATTGAGGAGATCACCTCCGTGACTCACCAATCAGTTCAACGGCTCAAGACTCATCCTAAGGTTGCTGCGACCCGAAGCCTCGGCACGATCGGAGCGATCGAGTTAAATGTTCCGGACGGTTACTTTTCTGACCTTGGATCCAAGCTTCTGCGTGCCGCCCTAGAAAGAAATGTGCTCCTAAGACCCTTGGGTCGGGTGGTGTACGCAGTCCCGCCGTATTGCACCACCCCGGATGAGGTTCGAAGAATTTACAACGTGATGGAGGAAATCATCGATGAACTTTGAAACCCTAATCGAGAGTTTCGGAGACGACATTCGGTTACATGCTCGACTCGTAAATACTTTTAGTTTTATGGAATATATCGGCGCTCGAAAGATCATGAAGAGCCAGATCGAGGATCGGATTTCAGAAAGCCTCTTGAGCCACATGGCCGAAGAAATCCGACATGCCCAAGTCCTAAAACGCTTGGCGCTAAAGATGAGCGGAGGAGAATTGGGATCGTATACAAGCAATCATATCCTTGGCGGACACGCAGCTCATGAATACATGCAGGCGGTCGATCGCGGTGCTAGTGACATTCTGGCAACGAAGGATACCTGGCTGGCCTATACGTGTGCGACGTGGTTGATCGAAGAGCGCGCGATGCGTGTTTACCCAAGCTATGAGGCTACTTTGGAGCGACTTGGATTCTCTGGCTACTTGCGTGGGATTTTGAGGGATGAGGAGAAGCATCTCGCGGATGTTCGACGAGAAATGACTCTTCCAGCCGGTTCAGTGACGGCTCTCCTGGCGTTAGAGACTTCGGCCTTTGATCGTTTTTTGTCCTGTCTTCCAGGGGGACTGGGGGCTAAGCCCTCAGACGAATTATCGGGGGCTGACGTCAGACCCCTTGCTTGCCCGCCCCAAGCTACCCACTTTCAAACGCAAAAAAAACAAGACAACACCCAAACTAAAGATGACCAAACCACGCCATGAATTTTGTTTATTTCCTTCATCCCTTTTGCGTATTCCCACGGAAAAACTCTGCGATCTCCTCTTTCGAGGCCTTGCCCTTGGCCGCGGCTAAAACGACCTCTTCGTACTTCTCTTCCTTGGCGGTGAGCTCAATGTCGTTCATCGCAAGAAACACGACAGCTGAGACAGCTCCGACCCGCTTGTTGCCATCTAAGAAGGGGTGATTTTGAACAATATGGAAGAGGTACGCTGCCGCCATCTCATAGAGATCCGCGTGCAAATAGCTACCGCCAAATGAAACAGAAGGCTGGGCTAAAGCGGATTGCAGCAAGCCCTGGTCGCGTATTCCTAAAGTTCCGCCATAGTGCTCGATTTGATCTCGATGGATCTCAAGCACTTCATCCAAACGAAGAAAGATGGGTTCCATTGCAAGCTCACGCGAGGCGCTTCAACATGCGGCCATATTTTTTGTTCGTGCGCTCTAATGCTTCTTGGAACTTCTTCTGCCGCTTTTCATCCCGAACGGGGGCAATGATCAGCACTTGTCCGTCAGTGGAAACATCCAGGGGTGTTTCCGGATCGATCTTCAGCAAGTCGAGGACGGGCCGATCAATCACAAGCGCATGACTGTTTCCGTGTTTCGTGAGTTTTTTGATCATAACAATCCTCCTTATGGGTGATCCAATGTTAATACAATGTATCACCAGTTGAGTCGTCTGGCAAGGTTCACTTAAAATACCGTTTAATTTTATCGAGTTACATGGGTGCAAACGAGGTCCAAATATTTCAATAGGCCATATTGACGCATGACAAAATAAAGCCTACAAATAAGCCGCTCGCAACTCTTACGAGTGAGTGAGGCTCCTACCACCACGGCGGAGCATTTTTCAAACTCAAGCTCATCCTACTACAAAAAGCGGATGTGCTGATCCTGAAAAGGAGAAGCATCCGCATGCCACATGAACCAACCTATTCATTGGAAACGAGTCCCAAAGAATCTTCACGCATATCGCGTGACCACAAACGCACAACCGTCCGTTTTACAGATGACGAGTTCGAGCGAATCCAGGAAGAGGCACGCATCAGCGGATTCAGTGTCCCCGACCTTCTGAGAGAAAGTCATTTCAAACGGAGAAAGTTGAAACTTCTTTTCAACGAAGGAGAGCGACATTGGGTGTGCGCCGAGCTCAGGCGCATCGGAAGCAACGTCAATCAGATTGCCTACCGCGTAAACAGCGGCACTCTCGAAGGATGGTACGAGGAGTTTGGAAAAGTGCTCCAACTTCTCTCTGAGCTTCAGCAGATGGCAGTGGGTGCTTATGGCTTACGTTAGCATTGAATGGTCGAAAAACGCCGCAGCCGAATTGAAGTACGTTTTGAAAGAGCGTGGCGACCGGGACGTGACCAGTACGAGCGGATGCAGAGTTGAAAACGCAATCGATGACTTTGAATCAGTGAGGCAAGAGCATCGAAATAACGGCGGCAATCAGGCGCTTCACATCGTTCAATCTTTTAGTTCCTCAGATAGTCAAAAGCTTGCGCCTGATGAGTACAATGCGATTGGGAAAAAGTTAGCGGAAGAGAACTTTCCTGGGCACCAGTTCGTGGTTCGCACGCACACCGACAAGACCCACATCCATAACCATATCGTTCTCAATACAGTGAGTGCGGATACGGGGCGGAAGATCGAAAACAAACGCTCCCTGATCGAGCGTCTTCATCGTTCAAGTGACAAGCTTTGCCTTGAGTATGGATTATCCATCATCAACCCAGAGGCACACGAGCGAGGAGCAAGGTTGCCGCGAAGTGTTCAGCAGATGGTGCGACACGGGAAGAAGTCCTACATTTTTGATCTCGTGCAAAAGGCTGATGTCGCGCGAAGCATTGCGACAAGCTTTGATGAATATCGAGACACGCTTTCAGGCTTTGGCATCCGAACGGTGATCGAGGCAAAGAACATTTCTTATTTTTATCCTGGTAAAGAAAGAGGAAAGCGCGGTTCAAAATTAGGAAAAGACTATGACAAATCCGGTCTCGTCGAAGCGTTCAGATCAAATGACGAGAAATTCGCCAAAAACCCAACCCTGAAAACTCAACTCCTGGGGCAATACGAACAAATCAAAAAATATGGAATGCAAACCACGGTTTCAAACCCAGCCAGAAAGCGCGGGATAGCGCCGGCCACCACCAGTAAGTAAATCGCGGCATCGAATTAGGCCAGAGCGACGTCTGATAAACTAATCACATAGACAAAAAGAAGGGAGAGCTTGGTGGAACAAGCTCTCCCCGAAGTTTGCTTCCGATCGAACCACGATCAAGACTCAAACAGTACTAACGTTGATCTTACCTGCAATCCCAGGGCTTGGTCCATCTGAAGCATTAAACGCAGATGTTGTGGATGGGCTTCATGGACGGGGTCTCGGTGGAATGTGGTAGTTGCGGCGTTTGTTTTGTGGTTTGCCGTAGGTGTTGGCGAGGGCAACGATATTGCTCAGATGAATGCTCACGCCTAGGAAGGCTTGCTTCGCGCCGAGAATCTCAACGTCGCTATGCTGCAAGCCATCTTGGAAGAATCAGCCATCAGCGAAGGCAGCGCAGTTATCGGCTCGTACGCGCAGCAAGAAAAATCGAGACTGATCATACTGCAATAACCAAAATCCATTCAGTAAAAGCATCAACACAGCCAGGCCATTGTCAGTTCTGCGGAAGAAAACCAAAGAGGCTCATTGTGCCGGCGAAAATATTTAAAAATTTATTATCGTTTCGAAGGAGTAAGCCTTCCGATGCTTTCAGCTGAGCTTCAATCACAAATTTTGGCCCTTCACTACGGCTCTCACCGCACAATTAGGTCAATTGCGCGTGAGCTAGGTATTAGCCGCGACACGGTGGATGCCGTCATCAAACGCAGAAGCGTCAGACTTGAGCCAGTAGCGAGGTCACGCTCAAGTATTCTAGATCCCTTCAAAGATCAGGTTCTAGAACTTCTGAGGAAAGATCCACGGATCACCCACACGGCAGTACTCGTACACTTACGAGAGCAAGGCTATTTAGGAGGACTTACGATTGTTCGTGACTTTGTGAACGAGAGCAGAACGATCCCCGTGTCCAAACGCGAAGCTTTCTTACGATTGCATTTTGCTGCTGGTGAATGCGCCCAGGTCGACTGGGGTGAGTTTGGTGATGTGTTCCGCGACGGCACCAAGATTCATTGCTTTGCGATGGTACTGTGCCACTCGCGGTACATGACCATTGAGTTTACCAGGTCTGAGAAGTTTGAAGATTTTATCAGGTGCCACGAAAACGCATTCCGATTTTTTGGCGGTGTTCCACGCGAGTGTTGGTACGATAACCTCACATCGGCTGTGACTGACAGATTAGGACAACTTGTAAAGTTCAATGCGCGCTTTCTAGCGTACATGGGCCATCACGGCATCAGACCACATGCGTGCAATCCAGCACGAGCCAATGAAAAAGGCCGAGTGGAAGATCTCATCAAGTTCATTCGCATGAACTTTTGGCCGGGTCGTGAGTTTAAAGATTTTGAAGACTTAACAAGGCAAGCCATTGTCTGGAAAAACCAATTTGCCAATCAACGCGTACATGGAAGCACGAGGCGCGTGCCGAGGCTTCACTTTGAGGCTGATGAAAAACCAGCTCTTCTGCCTATGAATCAGGCCAGGTACGATACCGATGAGATTTTTACGCGCGTTGTACCACCTGACTTCCACATTCCCTACGACACTAATCGATACTCCGTGCCATGGAGCTTAACCGGCTTAAGCGTCACGCTGCGCGTGACGGCAATCGACATCAAAATTTATTATCATGAGCGGCTCATCACTTCGCACCCAAGGTCTTTTGCCAAACACAAAGTGATCACCAATGAAAAGCACATGACAGGCCTTCTTGAGCGAAAGCCTGGTGGATCAAGAGAAGGTTGGCAGATCGCTGCCGTCAAGCAGATCGGCCCGCGCATGAGTGAGTACTTAGATCTCATCAAATCAGGACAAAAATCTCTTCGTAATGAGCTTGGAAAGATTCTGGCACTCGCTACCATTTACGGCGACAAGACGGTTCACGAAGCCATTGAGTCATGCCTTCACGCAGGCGTTGTCGGGGTTGAAAATCTTGAACTCACGCTTCGCAGGCAAAATCCTGGCTCAAGCACAAAGCTATCTCCAGGCCCACTTAACTTCCAAAATCAAAAACTTAATCGGGTGGTCCCGATCGTCGATCTCAGGCGTTATGACGCGCTTTTGTTTGAAGCCGATGCATTAAACCAAAGCGCGTCGCCTAAGGAGAGCAAAGACCATGGATACACAAGCGACAATCGATCCGAATCAGACGAGAGTTTCTGAACTACTTTTAAACTTACGGCTTAGACATTTTGCCAAGGCGTTCGAAACGGATCTGGCATCAATCAATGAGTGAGACTGAAAAAAATACGATTCTAAAGCATTTATCGCGGTGGAGCGAGATGGAGCAGTCTGAAAGAAAAAACTCGATCATCGCCTCTCGAATCAGAAGTGCGAGATTCCGCAGACTTCAAACCGTTGAAGACTATGATTTTAAGCACTCGGCTACGACGGAAAAAATTGAACGAGCGTATATGAGTCTATTCTCGAGTATCTCTCGAGAAAAATTGCCAAGCGCTGTTTTTACGGGCAACGCTGGCGTGGGCAAAACCCATCTTGCCCGTGCACTTGGTTACGCTGCCTGCCAAAAAGGGTTGAGCACTCTGTTTGCGACTGCGTCCGAAATGGTCAATCATCTGCAGCATGCCCAGAAAACATATTCTTTAGAATCTGAACTCAATCGATATCGAAGACCTCAGGTCTTGATCATCGACGAGCTCGGTTACGTGAGCCTCGACGCTCAGGCAAGCAATCTGTTCTTCCAAGTCATATCGAGCAGGCACGATGCGGGCTTCGGCACAATTGCCACCACAAATCTGCCGTTTGGGAAGTTTAATCAGATCTTTGCCAACGACGCGATCGCTCACGCCATCGTTGACCGACTCGTTAATGACGCTGAAGTCTTCTTCATGGAGGGCGAATCCTATCGGCAGCACCAACGAAAACTGAAAACAAAAAATAAGAGCTGATTTTTTTAATCGCTTTGCAAAAGCGTTGTACCCTTGCTCGGTCCCAAGATGGACCGGGCAAGGCATTGCTTTACGCTGGCGACATCTGGCCCAATTCCAAACCGCTATTGGTGGCAGGGTGGCCGGCGCTAAACCGCGAAAACTGGCCTAGTTTGAAACCGCGCGCTCCAATCGATGGAGGCTGAACGTCAATGACAATGAGCGCTTTACGCCGGGTCGAGTTAGGTATTTTCATGTTCATAAGTTTTAATTTTTCGATCCATTAAAATTTTTTTACATCGCTTTCTTTTGCGTAAACTGCATCTATGCGATCAATAAGCCAAGTTTTGATAAGATCCTGTCTGGCAATAGCTCGACGGTTGGACTCTTTATCGATCTTCTTCAAAGCCCAAATTGGAATGTCTAAAACCACTCTTTTGGTCCACTGAGATCCGTTGGCAAGAGTTGTTTCCTGGTCTTCTTTTTCATAATCGTGAGCTTGTTTTTGATCAGCCATAATAAACTTTCTCTTTATCTATATGTAGCAGTCTTGTCATCGCATTAACTTATGGCAACAAATAGCGTGCTATGCAGCCAAATCAAACTCGATCTTCTGATATTCGACA
>JBFMCE010000007.1:0-56512 GCA_040754655.1 Bdellovibrionota bacterium
GGCATTTCAATCGCCCTTTGGTTTCTAGCCACATACCCGAAGGTGGATGCACCTGTGGGCCTTGATGAAAAAGCAACGGCGGCTTACCAGCTTGAGCACAGCTTTGCCGGAATGGCGGGGCACGCCATCGAGCCTCTTATCAAACCTTTGGGATATGACTGGAAGATTGGCATCGGGATCCTAAGCTCTTTCGCGGCCAGGGAAGTCGTCTTGAGCACATTGGGCACGGTGTATGCCATCGGTTATGAGGAAGAAAACTCAGACGCCCTTGCTGAGGTGATGAAAACCCAAGGCGGGTTCACGCTTGCGACTGCCTTGAGCCTTCTGATCTTTTACGCGCTTGCCTGCCAGTGCATGTCAACGCTTGCCGTCGCAAAACGCGAGACAAACTCCTACCGCTGGCCTATTGTAATGTTTGTGTACATGAGTGTTCTTGCGTATGCCGCGGCTTTTGCGGTGTACCAGATCACTCTTTTACTTATCTGATTTCAGGGTTTATCAAGCATGATCTCGCAGGCCATTTCTGGTCAAGCCGTTCCCGCTCTAGGCGATGTCCCGGACTCTGCGTCCAAACCTATTTAATCGTCCCTAGGAAATTTATTCCCTCAAGCTTCCATAAAACTGATTTGGAGGCCTAAAAAATAACGTAACAAACGCATGCTCCGATAAATAAGATGTGAACATCCTGAAAAAGATATTCAAAGTCACGCCATTTCGCCTTTCCTTGGCGATCACGCTCGCCTCGCTCCTGGTATCGATCATCTATGTGCTTGATCCGAAGTACCTGTCGTTCGTGGCGACCCTCTCGCAAAAAAGCCTCGATTATAAATTTCATATCCGCGGTAACAGGCCCGCCGCCTCGAAAATCGTGATTGTCGCTGGCGACGAAAAGTCGTTTCAAACCTTTGGCCAGTGGCCCTTTGACCGAGGCAAAGTCTTCGCTCCCTTGATCGATAATATCTGCAGGCACAACCCTTTGGCCCTAGGATTTGATATCGTCTGGTCAGACCAAGAAAGGCTCATTTCAGAAAACGTCAAAGGAGCGCTGAGCTCTTTGCTAGGGACGAATGCGGACTCGCTCAACAGCGTACTGAGGGCAAACAGCGGCGATGTGTTGCTCGCGCAGGCCGTCGAGCGCTGCAAGAATCGAGTCGTGCTCGGCTACGCCCTTCAACGCAGCGAAGAGCAAGGCGTGAATAAGGCAGAGTTCAATCGCCGCTTGCAGACCATTACCGAAAGCGGCAACAATAAATTATCAAGCCTCATGAGAGGGCGCGTGCGCTTCGCCCGCGACCGCGGCGACGCGGAAGCGAATGTCAGATTCTATCAGGTCGCCAACGGCGGTTTGCTCAACGTGCCCTCAATCACCCCACAAGGTGTGGCTCAAGGATTCTTCAATAACGAGCAAGACGGAGACGGAAACTACCGCCATGGGCTGCTGTTCTTTCGCGCAGGCGATGCATTCGTCTCAAGCCTGACCCTGCGTATGGCTCAGAAAGCGTTAGATCCCAGGGATTCTTCTCCTCACGTCACCATTCAACCTTACAGCGACAAGTCTGCAGAAGAGCTCAAATTGGATTTGGTCACCGTTACTGGCAAACGAGAGGTCCCGATCGACCTTCACGGACTCGCTGTCGTGAACTATCGTGGCCCCAACTTCACCTTTCCCAACGTCAGCATGGCCGATGTCATTAGTGATTCCGAGACCATCGAGTATGACGTCATCGAGGCAGGTGGCACCGCGAAACACGTCAAGACCGCCAAATCAGAGCTCTTCAAAGACGCTCTCGTTCTCGTAGGAATCACCGCCCTCGGACTTTACGACATCCGACCAAGGCCGCTGGCGCCCCAAGCTTCAGGGGTCGAAAACCACGCCAATATCTTGGATAATCTTATCCGCGGTGATTTTCTTACCACTCCGACCCCGGAATCGCTCTCGTGGATCTTGCCCTTGATGCTCGTCTTGAGCTTAGTGTACGGCGCCGTCATCTCTAGGCTCGACGCCAAGTGGGGAGCCGTTTTCGCGATGGCAAGCATCGCGGCGCTGCTTTATCTTGATCAAGTTTATCTTTTCAACGAACGCAACACCGTTTTCTTTGGCTACCTCCAAGCCATTCAATTTTTGTTTCAATACCTCTCGATCACCGTGCTCAAATACATGCGGGAAGAGAACGAGAAAAAATTCATCCGGTCGGCCTTCGACAAATACGTCTCGCCGGCGGTGATCAACTCGATGCTTGAAGACCCATCAAAACTCAAGCTTGGGGGCGACAAGAAAGAACTCTCTGTATTGTTCAGCGACATCCGCGGCTTCACGGAACTCTCAGAGCGCATCGACGTGAAGACGCTCACCCAGTTCTTGAACGACTACCTGGGCGCCATGACCGAGGTGCTGCAATCGAACAAAGGCACGCTCGACAAATACATCGGCGACGCTGTGATGGGTTTTTGGGGCGCGCCCCTCGACCTGCCCACCCACGCCTCGCTTGCCGTGAAAACAGCGGTCGAGATGGTGCTCAAGCTTGAAGAGTTGAATGCGGAGTTTCAAAAGAAGTACGGTCTTACGATCGACATCGGCATCGGCGTGAACTCGGGCGCCGTATCGGTTGGCAACTTCGGGTCAAACAAGGTTTTCGAGTACACCGTGATCGGTGACAACGTGAACCTCGCCTCACGCCTTGAATCGATCAACAAGTACTACGGCACGCACATCATCATCAGCGAATCGACCTACAACTTGCTCAAACCCAACGAATTCCTTTGCCGCGAAGTCGATACCGTGAAGGTCAAAGGAAAACACAAGCCCGTGAAGATCTACGAAGTGTTTCCTGACAACCCGACTCACGTGCCTCTGAAAGAAATACTGAACCCGTTTCACGTTGGTTTGAAGCATTATTATCAGCAACAATGGGAGCAGGCGCTCAACGTATTCCAGTCTATTTTACGGACGCGCAATAACGATAAACCCACCCTAGAGCTGATTGAACGGTGCAAGTACTACTTGAACAACCCCCCCGGTCAGCAATGGGACGGCAGCTGGGAGATGCATTCAAAATAACCTATGGCACAACCACCCGTTCCCCGCAGATTGAAAAAAGGCGAACTGCTCTTCAACGAAGGAGATCCTTCGAAATCGATGTACTTCATTCAATCGGGCACGATCAGGCTTTTTAAGAAGAAGGGAAATGCATCGGTAGAACTGGGCCTCATCCACAAGGGCGAGGTCATCGGCGAAATGGGATTTCTTGACGGAGGCCCTCGCAGCGCCTCTGCCGAAGCGATTCACGAGACCACCTTGAATGAAATCACAAATGCCAACTTGGTCGAACATCTCAAGGTGCTTCCGCCCTGGTTGATGGTCTTGCTCAAGACGATCGTCAATCGGCTGCGCTCAGCAAACAATAAAATCCGCCAACTTGAAAGTGTTTCGACCGCCTACACCTATGGAAGCGAGGGCGTGAGCACGACCTATCAATACTTAAGCATCTACGACATTCTCAAAGTCTGTACGGCCGTTCTGGTTGTCGGCGCGCGCAACGGCGAGCCCGGCGAAGGCGGAGCCATCAAGATCGCCATGAGCCGTGTCAACCGGTACGCGAACCAAATCATGGGAATTCATGTCAGCAAGATCACCGAGATGCTTGATATCCTCGAGCGCGTGGGCCTTGCCAAAGTAGACCGAGCGGTGCTCGACAAGATCGAGGTCCATCTCACTGACCTCAATCAGATTGAACTGCTCATCGCGTTCATCAACGATGAGAACCTCAAAGACCACACCAAAAAGACGAACTTCAGCGTAAAAGCGGTTTTATTGATGGGATACATCGTGAAGTACATGAATCAATTTCCGCCAGACAAAGACGGCAACGCGGTAGTCAACCTGGCCGTCATTATCGAAGCGGAAAAAGCCGCCAACGGCGGCAAAGAACCTTTTCGCATCGACGATACGATTACTGAGCTCGTCAAAGCGAAGCTTTCCGGTGATGTCTCGTTCAAAGACAGCACGAGCATCACGCTCAAAGTCCGCGCCCGCGAGCTTACTCGCATGTATCAGATCCAAAAAGTTTTGAAGGAAGTAGAGACGATCAATGACCAAAAGCGTGAGCAAGCGGCAAGGAATAACACCGGCACAAAACGCTGACTTTGATTGAGCCCTACTTCGGTAAGCAGGATGAGAAAGCGCCGTAGAATCAAACTTTTTCAGGCCGAGTCAAACGCACCTTCTCGACAAGAAGCTTGATATCTTGGGCCCGATCTTTGGAAGCTACCAAGACGACATCCCCGTCTCGAACCACCACCAAATCATTCACCCCGAGAAGAGCCACCATTCCACTATCAGTTTGCACGACATTGCACGCGGCATCGAGTGAAACGACTTCCCCCAACGTGCTGCAATTGATCTCTTCAAGCGCCGTGAACGAACCCACATCATTCCAACCGCAATCAGTGGGCACGACGTAAACCGGGATGCCAGAATCAAGCGCCCTTTCCATCACGCCGTAATCCACGCTCACCGCGTCTTCCTTGCGGATCTCGGGATAGATCTTTTCCACGTGCAACGCGCCCTCGAAAAGTCCCGCCAGCCCCGGCATTGTTTTGCGAAAAGCGCTCAACCCCGCTTGGACCTCGAAGATGAACATTCCGGCGTTCCAGAGGTAATTGCCGGACTCAAGATAAGAAACCGCGGTGCGAAGGATGGGCTTCTCAACGAATCTTCGCACAGGCAATGCTGGCGACGCCAATGGTCCCGTATTTCTTGTAGCGCGCTCAACCTCAATATACCCGTAACCCGTTTCAGGGCGATTGGGCTTTACTCCCAAGGTAACCAGGCTTTGGGCCTCTTTTGCTTTTTTGACCGCTACTTCCAAGCTCGAACGAAAAGCGTCTTCATCGCCGATATAAGAATCGGCCGACATAACGCCGACGACCGCTTGAGGCTGCACCTTGTAAATTTCATGGATACCCCACAAAATACAGGGCGCCGTGTTCTTTCCGACAGGCTCGCCCAGGTAATGCACATCACGGTACCTTTCACCAAGCGTGCGCTGCGAAGGTTCGACGAGATTCTTATTGGTTACGATCCAAATATTTTCTAAGGGAACGATCTGCGCGAAACGATCCACGGTATGTTGCAGAAGCGTCTTGTCATCCCAGAGGGCGAGCAGTTGTTTGGGTCTTTGAGCGCGGCTTCGCGGCCAGAAGCGGGTTCCGCTTCCGCCGGCCATGATTAAAATGTGCAGATTGGGATCGAATGCCAAGAAAACCTCAAACTCCTACGCGGCCATAACTGTCTTCAATACGCACAACGTCCTCGAGCTGGGGCGTTGAGACCTCAAAAACATCGCAATCTTCAACCGCGATCATCCTGTGACAACGTCCGGGTGGGATGTGGTGCGCGTCGCCCGCCTTGAGATCAATCTCGATCATGACCCCTTTCGTTTCCTCAAAAACGAACTTCATGTGCCCACGAGCAACGAAGATCGTCTCTTCTTTTTCCTTATGGTACTGCAACGAAAGTTGATGCCCCTTGCGGATGTGCAAAACTTTTCCGACGTAGACCCTCGTCTTCGCGAAAATCAATTCATGTCCCCAAGGTTTATCTACGCGCGTAATGCTTGTTTTCATTCACTTACCTTCTGAACGATATAAGGTGGCAATGCCTTTGCCGTCTTCCATTTTACGGCAGTACGCTCGGCCACATCCTTGTTCTCAAACAGGCCAATTCCAACCCGATACCAAGTGCCTTTTCCCGGCACCTTCGCCTCGAGATAAAATGCATCCAAATCATGCCGCTTTAAATCGGCCACCTGCTCTGCCGCCTCAGCCACGGTTCTATGCGACCCTACTTGAAGGGTATAACGCGCGCCCGAATTTCTGTCGATACTCTTCTCTTTGGGAATCGACAACGCGACGACCTTGTCTGTCGCTACGTTCGACTTCTCAAGTTCCTGAGAAAGTTCAGCATCGGCCAGGTCTTCAGCCTTATTCGTACTGGGTGCCTTGTTGGTATTTTTTGCTTCGCTCGCACTCTCGTGTTTTTCACCTTCAAGCTCGTCAACGGCGTCGGCTTTAACGGGCTGCTCATTTTGATGAGGGTCCTTGGAGGCAGCTTCGGAGTGTTCTTTTGAATGCTCGTCCCCTACCGGGTGCGAAGAGGTCGATTTCTCGCTCAGCGGAGGATGCTCTGCTTGCGGACCGGCTTTCGCTGCGAGTCCTTTTCCGAGCCTGAGTCCAAGAGTGAATGAGAAGAGCGCCACCAAGATGAGCAGCACGATCACCACGATCACTTCTTTCTTATTCACGACGAGCAATTCGGCTTTAGGGTCCATTGGGTCATTATGCTGGAGTAAAAAAACTAGTCAACTCTTCGCTTTTTTATACCACCCGACGTGCCCTTTTTAGGCTGATTTTCGGTTGGCATGCCTTGCAATTCGTTTTCGAAAAGGAGGATCCGTCATGAAAAAAAACCAACAACGAGGACAAGGTCTTATTGAATACGTTGCCCTCACCGCACTCGTAGCTATCGTGAGCATTGGCACGGTAAAGCTCTTTGGAAGCAAGGTTCGAAGCCGGCTCAACCAGGTGGCCAATACCTTCGATCGCAATGTAAAGCAGGGCTTAAAGCAGCGCCCCATGTCATCGGAGTCGCAAGAAGAGACTGAGGATGGGGGTTCACGCCTTCCTAAGGGAATCCGACTTCCGGGTGGCGTTCCGATCCCAAGATTTTGAAATTACAGAGCTATTATGGAAAAAGGACGGCGCTCTTCAGGACAGGCACTGGTAGAATGGGTGGTTTTTGGCGGCATAATTCTTTCTGTTTGGTGCGCCAGCCTCTTCCTCGCCCACCGGCTTCTCGGAAGAACCATTGCCGAAACTTGGGCTGTTCTAGGAGCCCGTCACGAACTCTCAAAGAGCACGACCTTAAGCTTCTCTCAACTTTGGCTCAAAACCCAGTCGACTCTGACGTCAAGTCAGAGCAGAACCAATTACAAAGGAAGCGCCTCCGAGTACGCCATCTCTCTTCCCAAGACTCAAGAGGCTCGGTCTTGGTCTGGTTCATTCTCCTTTGGACTCCTGTTCTCTTTATTTTCGCGGTGATCTTATGGCTACGCTCTTCAAGTTTGGAATACGTCGAACAGCAAAGAAAACTCGATCGCTGCCTTTATTCTTATTTAAGCCAAAGATGTTCGGCGCTCTCAGGCCTTTCAAAATCGAACAATCTGTTAAAGCAGATCACAAGAGCGCTTGTGGCCCTCGAGACGACGCAAAAGACGGTTCTCTTTATTCCGGGACTCAACTCTACATTAGGAATAGCCGCTGGGGTCTCGGCGAAAGCGGCACGCCAGACGGCAGAAGCGATCGCGCAGTATCAAAACATGATCACTGCGCTAGAGGAAGCCAACGCTCTCACACTTTGGAAATGCGGATTTCCTGCGGCACATCCATTTCCAATTCATTTTGTGCGCCCGGAAACTTTCGAATCAAAAATCGCAAAGGTACCGGCGCCGCTCAAGCTAAAAAATCACTCAATGTCCACGGAAGTAGAAGTCCAAAGCCGCGATTTGAAGTTCTCAAGTTTCGCGCACTGTGCGACCGATCGCCGAAGCAGCCGCGGAAAACTCTCGGGAGAACGCTACGCCATACGCTTTCAAAGGCAGGCCAAATTGCCTTTGAGGCCATGATTCTTCTCGTCTTCATCACTTCCGTAACCACGTTGTTCATCAAACACTTCCAGAAGCTCACTCTTCTCTGGAATCAAGAGGTTCGAAAACCATGGTTCTCAAGATAATTTCATGCCTGCTTTTATTTTGCCTATCAACCCAGGCCTCGGCGCAGATGCTGCGAATCCACTGGAAGGGCGCAAAAAACAAGTCGTGTCAAAATCTCATCGAGATCTTTCTTACCGAACTTCGCACCTTGGCCTCGGATCGAGTCATCGAGCTTGAACTGAAACAACCCACCGCCGATCTGCCCACGAACAGCGGGCAATCTCTGAACGTTCTTTGTTCAAATGAAACCGGCCATCACAATACGATTGAGGTCGAGGGGAAGGCAGAGAAGCTTTATCTGAGATACCTTCCGAAAGCGCGGGGGTTTGACGCCAATGACTGGCTTGCATTTCAGCAAGCCTATCTACGTTTTCAAATCCTTGAACCCGCCTTAGCCCCTCAAGTCAGTCTCAAACCGGAACCTCAAAGCGCGGAAATCCTTTCAAAAAGTCCGGCATCGGAAATTGAATCTCAGAAATCCACAAGCGTGACGGCGGATTCTCCTCGCGAGAACTCTTCAATCTTTACGAAATGGTGGTTCTGGTCTCTCGTCGGAGGGGCGGGGCTTGCCGCCACCTACAGCGTCGTGCGCACGTCCCAGGACCGGTCAAAAGGCGACGTCACTATCCATTAGGGTTAAGTTCCCAAAGTCAGCGCAAAAATTGAGCAAGGCCGTTCGATCTGGAGTTGACGTCTGAATTGAATTGGATAGGCTGTCGCAAACCCTTTTGAAGGAGCGTTTTTCAAAATGTCTACGATCAATAAAGTCAAAGACCCTCGCCGCAATATCTTGGCCGTCGGATCTCTTGCGTTCGATTCCATCCGCACGCCCGCGGGGAAGGCTGACCGCATACTTGGCGGTTCAGCGAATTATTTTTCTGTATCAGCGAGTTTTTTCACGGATCTCAACCTTGTAGGCATCGTTGGGAATGATTTTCCGGAAGCGCACTTGGGGCAGCTTAAAAAAAGGGGCATTGACCTCGATGGCCTTGAAATCGCCAGAGGAGAAACGTTCCACTGGGTTGGTGAGTACGGCAAAGATTTGAACGAGGCGAAAACTCTTTCGACTTGCTTGAATGTTTTTGAACACTTCAATCCAAAGCTTCCAGAAGCTTACAAAGACACGCGATACATTTTCTTGGCAAACATTGATCCAGACTTGCAACTCTCAGTTTACACTCAAGTCAAGCGCCCGGCTCTTGTCGCCGCCGACTCGATGAATTTCTGGATCACGGGCAAGAAAGAAGCTCTCGTCAAAACGCTGAAGGTCGTAGACCTTCTCACCATCAATGAAGGCGAAGCTTACCTTTTGACGGAGCAAAACAATATCATTGACGCAGCTAAGGCGATTCGAAAGCTAGGCCCCAAGGCACTGGTGATCAAACGCGGCGAATATGGCGCTCTTCTTTTCACTGACCATGGCATTTTTTCGGCTCCAGCATTGCCAATGGCGACCGTAAAAGACCCCACTGGCGCCGGCGATACTTTTGCAGGTGGCCTGATGGGATATATTGCCCACGAAGATGCGGGTGAAGACCTTTTCAAAGACGACTCTATTCTGAGACGCGCGGTCATTTTCGGATGCGTGATGGCAAGCTTCACCGTGGAAGACTTTGGCCTCAACAACCTCTTGCGAGTCACACCAAAGCAGGCTGAAGAACGTTATCAGCAATTTTTAAAGATGACGCAATTCTAGGAGGAGCGTGTTTCTTGAGCTCTTCCAAGAACTCCAGCTGAAAGCGTTGACGAGTGAATTGCCGTCCCTGCTTGCGACAGGCTTCAGAGTCAAAAGCAGTGCGCTCAAATTCTTCGATTGCTGCAATCAAGGCTTCTGGAGTGGGTTCGTGAAAGAAAACTCCGGTTTCAGGGGTGACCGTCTCCAAAAGTCCACCCGCACCAAATGCAATCACAGGAGCGCCCGCGGCCATCGCCTCGATCGGAACGATTCCAAAGTCTTCGACTCCCGGAAACACAAGAGCGCGACATTTTGAATAGAGATCTGCAATTGAACTCGCCCGTAACGAGCCCACAAAATCGATCGTAGGTCCTGCCATCTTTTGAAGCCTCTCTTTATCGGGGCCGTCTCCGACGATAAGCAGAGGCTTTTTCATTTGATTGAAGGCTTTTATGGCGAGGTCTACCCGTTTGTATTGCACAAGCGCTGTGACCATCAAGTAAGACCGGCCTGGCTTGCGCTCGGCTCGAAATCGATCGACCTCGCAAAAAGGGTAAACCACCCTCGCCTTTCGCCCGTAATATTGGTCAATCTTCGAGGCGATGAAACTTGAGTTGGCCAGGAAATGATCAACTCTAGTCGCAGATTGCCTGTCCCAGTTCTGCAAGTACGACCGGAAACCATGTGCCGCCATGCGAGTGACCATCCCGTACCGTCCGGGGGCGAAATACTCATCAAACCGGTCCCACATATAGCGCATCGGCGCATGCACGTAACTTAAGTGAAAGGCTCCTTGCGGCTTACGAATCCCTTTTGCAACGCAATGGGAAGAACTCAGTACGAGATCAAAACCTTCAAGGTCAAAGCGCTCGATTGCCCAAGGCATCAAGGGCAGCAAATGCCGGTATCGTTTTGTGGCAGAGGGAAACTTCTGCAAGACAGAGACGTTTCGTTTGAGCCGAATGATGTTTTCAGAAACCTGGCCGGGAACGTAGACTAAAGTAAAAAGCTCGGCGCGCGGGAAGAGCTCGCAGATAGCATCGAGAACGTTTTCGCCGCCTCTTTGGCTGACCAGCCAATCGTGCACGACCGCGACACGCAAACCAGAACTAGAATTGTATTGGCCCTTGGCCATTTCACGACCTCAAAGCTTGGTTTTAAAGTATTCTAGAGTCTTCTGAATACCGCTCATCAAACTGACTTTGGGCTCCCAATTCAAAAGTTTTCGCGCACGCGTGATGTCGGGACGTCTCTGCTTCGGATCATCTTCATGCAAGAGAGGACGATGCTCGATAGCGCTTCTCGCGCCTGGGACAGCTTCCAGAATGAATTTCGCAAAATCGATGATTTTATACTCGTCAGGGTTTCCGATATTCACGGGGTCGTGAACCTCAGAGGCAGCAAGGCGCATAATGCCTTCCACGAGGTCATCCACAAAACAAAACGACCGTGTTTGCGAACCATTGCCATAAACGGTCAAAGGTTGGCCTCGAAGAGCTTGGCCGCAAAAGTTCGGCACGACTCGGCCATCGTCAAGCCGCATGCGAGGTCCGTAGGTATTGAAGATGCGCACGATTCCGGTATTCACATTGAACTTGCGCAAATAAACCATCGTAGCGGCTTCCGCAAAACGCTTTGTTTCATCGTAACAAGAACGAAGCCCGTTAGGATTGACATTGCCCCAGTAATCTTCGGTCTGCGGATGCACCAGAGGGTCTCCGTAAACCTCAGAAGTGCTGGCCAATAAAAAGCGCGAGCCATACTGCCGGGCAAGCTCGAGAAACTGCAGCGTTCCATACGAGTCGACCTTGAGGATCTCAACGGGAATGCGGGTAAAATCAACTGGGCTGGCAGGGCAAGCGAAATGCAAGATCAAATCTGGCCGGCCCCAATCCAGCTCTGGCAGAGGTTCTGAAACATCATGCTCAATGAACGTGAAATCCTTGTTATGAAACAGATGTTTGATGTTCTCGCGCGATCCCGTCACCAAATTGTCAACGACGACGACCTTGTCGCCTCGACCTAGATAGCGCTCACACAAATGTGAACCGATGAATCCAGCTCCGCCCGTGATTACTACATTCGCCATTTCACTAACCTCTCAATGCCTCTCGATAAACTGCTTGTACTTGCTCTGCTCTCGCTTTGAAAGAGTAACGATCGCTCACGAGCCGGAATTTTTCAAGAACAGACCGCCTGAGCGGCTCTCCCCCCTCTGACACCGCGCTTAGAGCCCGAGAAAGAGACTCGACCGCCGTCGGGTCGAAAAATAGGGAATCGGGCAGGATGTCTTTCAAGACCTCGCGATGAGGCAAGATGTCAGAAACGACCGGAATGCTCCCGATGGCAAGCGCCTCGATGGGTGGCAAGCTAAAACCTTCGTAAAGAGACGGAACGATCAGGGCCTCGCTCGCGGCGTACAAGGGCCTGAGCCAAACATCTTCAACAACACCCAGATGCCTGAGATTCCCTTCATCTTTCCGTGAGATCGTGAAAACCCATTGCTCGCTCTCGCGCCATTGCGCCGCCGCTTTGAAGACCAATTGAATATTCTTGTTGGTTTTTTCCGAGGTCACGCAAAGGAAGTACTTGCCCCGCAACCGAAACCGCTCTCGCATGGCCTCGATTTCTTTTTCATTCACTCTTTCGGCGTACCAAGGATCAACCGCGTTGGTGATCACTCGGATCTTAGGGCGCGAGATATTGAAATTTGCCTCAACTTCGTCGGCGAGCGACTGACTCACCGTCACGATCAATCGCGAGCGTTTGAAGAGGCGCTTGAGCCATTCCACCGGCGGACTCTCATCGAACCTCAGCGCCGCAAGCTCATGAATCGTCGTTACCACCGGCACCTGAGCCGTCCACACCCCCGAGGTTCCAACGTCATGAAAGAGATCCGCTTTATTGACCTTGAGCAACCAGGGAATCTCGACCTCTTCCAAGATATTCCCAGGCATCGATACTGACTTGATCCACTGGAACCTGCTGCGAAACGCCCCGCCAGAGCGTTCCACCAGTTTGCGAGCCAGAGGATTGCTGTAAATCACCAAGAATTCGAGATCCGACTCAAGGCAGCTGAATCCCAATAAAAGGTTCAAGACATGTCTTCCCATGCCTTGTAACTTCGGCTGCACTGCGCGCGCGTCAATTGCTATTCTCACTGGCGATCCTGCCTCATTTTCGAGTAACGACACCCTTTTTCCACCGGGCACCGCTCACAAATGGATTGTACGTATTTTCTTTTGCAGATGTCGAGGATCCCAAGCCTCGCTAATGCAAAATCATAGCACACAGGATCGAGCGGATTCACCTTCTTAAGTTCTTGGGTGATTTCCCGGGCCATTTTCCAATTGGGCGCCTGCAATTCTTTGCCCCCTCGCAAATAAAGATAATACGAAATCCGTGCCACATGAGTGTCCACGGGAATGACGAGCTGCTCAGGCCTCATCCAGTCCCAAACGCCAATGTCGATTTCATCCCTGCGCACCATCCAGCGCATGAACATCACGGTGCGTTTGCAAGCACTGCCGTCTGCCGGAGAGTTGAAGAAAAACCTCATCCCCCTCGCAAGCTCGGGTTTTGCCCGCTTTTCGATCTGGCGCATCGAGCGCTCCCTAAACCAAAGCGCCGCACCGTGAAGAACCTGTTCGAAAGGATCTTGTGAAAAATCCTTATCTCTTTGGCTTAAAAACAACCCTCCCAAAGAACCTTGTTCGTCTAATGCTTCCTTTAAAACCTGAACCAAAATTTCGACGTGTTCTTCGGTATGAAATCGGTGGTAGAATCCAGGCCAGGCTTTTTGCCCTTTGTAGTTCCTGACAAACTTGGCCGGGCTATCTCCCATCGCTGAAAGAATGCGCGCAACGGCCCGATGCACGAGTTTTACGGAACCGTAAGCAAAACAAGAGGCGAGATAACCTGCAATTTCTTGGTCTTCAACTCGGGAATAACGATGGACGTATTGCACAGGATCAGACACAATCCAATGAGGCTGATGAAACTGCTCGAGAAGCTGAGTCAAAAATTTGTTCTTGTCTTGATTTGCCTGCTGTCTTTTCATAATCCCACACTCGCACAAGATACGGCAGCCGACTCCCTTTTTAACCCCGACAGCACTTGTTCCCGCCTTTTCATTTACCGCAATCGCACCTACCCCGTCGACTCTAGTCGTAAAGCTGACGCCGAGGGTCTACGCTTTTTATTAAAGAAAGTCCCCCAAAGCGAAGAACTTTTGAATGATTACCAAGGACGCCTCAAAACTTCCTTGATCCCAGCTTACGTAGGCACTTTCGGAGGATTGCTTGTCTTGGGCGGCGGCATCATTTACTCGGATAATGTGCCTTCCAACGTAGGCAGGCGCGACACAAGATACGCTTTCATGCTTTCGGGCTTGTTTTTGGTGCTCGCTGGCTATGGATATGGCCAATATGCACTCAAAGAAAAAGAGAAAGCACTGGAAAAAGCGGTAAAAATCTACAATGACTCGGTGCCAGCCCCAGAACGGGTTCGCGTCACCGTGACTCCAACCGGTGATGGCGGCGGGGAGATCAAGACCGAAGTGCCTTTTTAGAAAGCTTGGTCCCGGGCACCAATCGCATATCTTCAGCGATTTTCCAGATTGAAGACTAGATCCCGCTTTCAAAACGTTGTAGAAATATTCTGTTTGGAAACAACGTTGAGGTAGAAATGCCAAAAGATACGAGCATCGACACGATACTCTTGATTGGGTCGGGCCCCATCACAATAGGACAAGCGAGTGAGTTTGATTACTCCGGGACTCAAGCCTTGCGCGCCTTGAAAGCCGAAGGCTACCGGGTGATCTTGGTCAACTCGAATCCCGCCACGATCATGACGGATCCGAATCTCGCGGATCAGATCTATGTTGAACCCCTCACTCCCGAATTCTTGGAAATGATCATTGAACGCGAAAGACCGGACGCGCTGTTGCCGACGATGGGCGGACAGACTGCATTGAATCTCGCGGTGCGCCTCGCTGAAAGCGGCGTGCTCGAGCGTTACGGCGTGCGCATGCTGGGCGCCAATCTCGAATCCATCAAGAAAGCTGAGGACCGCTCACTCTTCAAAAAAACGATGATCGATCTTGGGATCGACATTCCAAAAAGCCAGATGGTTCACTCAAAGGAAGAGGGCCAACGCGCGCTCGAAGAAATCGGCCTTCCAATGATTTTACGTCCGAGCTTCACCTTGGGAGGCGAGGGCGGTGGAGTCGCGCATACCTTGGAAGAGTTCGAGCGCATTTTGGAACGCGGTTTGTTCTTAAGCCCCACCCGTTCAGTGCTTGTTGAAGAGAGCCTGCTTGGATGGAAGGAATTTGAGCTTGAGGTGGTGCGAGACCGCGCGGACAACGTGATCATCGTCTGCTCGATCGAGAACCTCGATCCCATGGGAATTCACACGGGCGATAGCATCACGGTTGCGCCGGCCCAAACCCTGACGGACCGTCAATACCAGCACCTGCGAGACCTCTCAAAAAAAATCATACGGGCGATCAATGTGGAAACGGGCGGCAGCAATATCCAATTCGCCGTGAAACCGTCGGGCCCCAATGCCGGGCGTACCGTGGTCATCGAAATGAACCCAAGGGTCTCACGCTCGTCCGCTTTGGCGAGCAAGGCGACGGGTTTTCCGATCGCCAAGATCGCGGCAAGGCTCGCGGTGGGCTATACGCTCGATGAACTCAAGAACGAGATCACCGGGACGACTCCGGCGAGTTTTGAGCCCAGCATCGATTACGTGGTCACCAAGATCCCGAGATTTGATTTTGAAAAATTCACGGCAAGCCCTCCGCTCCTGGGCACGCAGATGAAGAGCGTCGGGGAAGTGATGGCGATCGGACGAACCTTCAAGGAATCTTTCTTGAAGGCGCTATCCAGCATGGAAATTTCGGCCAACTGGTTGCGTCCCACCGAATTCGATGATCCCGCAAAACCTCTTTCAGAGCTTGAGACAAAGTTGAAGCAACCTCTTTCGACCCGAATTTGGTACGTCGCCTCGGCTCTGCGAAGAGGCCTGTCGCCCGAGAGGATTTCTGAACTCACCGGGATCGACCCCTGGTTCTTGGACCAGATGCAGGAGGTGATCGACCTTGAGAAGCACTTGAGCCATCCAAAAAGGCCGGTGTCTGAGTGGACTAAACAAGAACTATTGGTTGCGAAACAATTTGGCTTTCTTGACCGGGAGCTTGCGAAGTACAGCGGTTCCACTGAAGATGACGTGCGCAAGGAACGCCACAAGCATCAAATCCATCCCACGTTCTCGCAGGTAGATACGTGCGCCGGCGAATTCGAGGCGAAAACGCCCTACTTGTACAGCACGTACGGCGATAGCGTCGCCATGCCGAAACCAGCCGGCGAGTCTGTAATGATCCTCGGTAGCGGGCCCAACCGAATCGGACAGGGCATCGAATTCGATTACTGCTGTGTTCACGCATCAGAAGCGGTTCGCGAAGAAGGTTTCGAGAGCATCATGGTGAATTGCAACCCAGAGACGGTCAGCACGGACTATGACATTTCTTCAAAGCTGTATTTTGAACCGCTCACCATTGAACACACAATGATGGTTTTTCGGAACGAGCCCAAAGTCAAAGGAGTCGTCGTTCAATTCGGCGGCCAGACCCCGCTCAAACTTTCAGGTCCGCTCAGCAAGCGTGGCGTCACGATCTTAGGGACGTCCGTTGAAAGCATTGATCTCGCTGAAGACCGCCATCGATTTGAGTCGCTCATGAAAGAGCTCGAACCTCTAGGCCTTATCCAGCCTCCGAGTAGAACCGCAAGCAGCCTTGAAGAGGCCGTACTGGCGGCGGATGAAATGGGATTTCCGATCATGCTCAGGCCAAGCTATGTGCTTGGCGGACGCGGCATGCGCATCGTTTTCAGCAAAGAAAGCCTGGTGCGCTATATAGACGAGGCCATTGAAGTTTCTGAGAAACGTCCTGTATTGATGGACAGGTTTCTTTCAAACGCCGTTGAAGTCGATGTCGATGCCGTCTCAGATGGTGAACAAGTGCTTGTTGGCGGCATCATGGAGCATATTGAAGAGGCGGGCATACACTCAGGCGATAGCGCTTGCAGCTTACCGCCTTTCACCTTGAGCCCGGAAATCATCGAAAGGCTTCGAAAACAAACGCGCGTCCTCGCAAAGAAACTAGGAGTTGTGGGTCTTATCAATATTCAGTTCGCGGTACAGGGAGCTGATATTTACGTGCTCGAGGTGAATCCTCGGGCATCACGCACGATTCCCTTCGTGAGCAAGGCGATCGGAGTTCCGCTTGCAAAGGTTGCCACACAGATCATGCTAGGCAAGACGCTTGCGGAGCTTGGGTTTCAAAACGACCTTGATCTTGAATTGCGCACCTTCAATGTGAAAATGCCTATCTTCCCGTTCCATAAATTTCCCAACGTCGATGTCTTGCTCGGCCCGGAGATGAAATCGACTGGTGAATCCATGGGAAGATCTGAGACATTTCCGGCGGCTTACGCGAAAGCGCTGCTTGGCGTGGGAATCAAGATCCCAAAACAAGGGCGAGCTTTCTTGTCGGTGGCTGATGCGGATAAACCCGCTCTTCTGGAGATCGCTCGTAAACTTGTTGCAATGGGTTTTGAGCTTGATGCGACGCCGGGCACGCATGCATTTCTTCGAGAGCATGGCATTCGCTCAGACTTCGTGGCTAAGGTCGGACAAACCAGCCCCGATTGCACTATGCAAATCGCCGCCGGCAGGTACCAACTCGTGATCAACACTACGAGCGATGAAAAAGCGATTCTCGACAGCTATTCGATCAGGCGCACTGCCTTAGAACGACAGATCCCTTATTGCACCTTGATCACGACGGCTCGCGCTTTCATCAAGGCGATTGATGCCGTTCGTTCGTTCAATCTCACGCTTTCGCCTTTGAAACCCTCGCTTGAACCCATTGAAAAACCACCGAAGAGCGGCAAGGAGACGTTCAACCATGCCGGGGTGCCATAAGTGCAATCAGGAACTCAGACTTGAGACTGACTTTGGTCGGCAAGACACGTGCCCTGGATGCGGCCGAGCCACGCGATGCTGCCTCAACTGCTTGCACTACGATCCTTCCCGCTATAATGAATGCAGTGAGCCGGTAGCTGATCGTGTCGTAGACAAGGAGAAGTCCACGTTTTGCGATTATTTCAAGCCCTCGAACAAACAGAAAACAGGCGGGCTTAGCGCAAAGGAACAAGCCTTAAAAGCAGCGGAAGCTCTTTTCAAGAAGGGAAAGTGAATGGCGGCGCATGAAAGCTTAGTGCAGACTCACGATATCAAGACGTCCACAGATCGAAGCTTTGGCCTCGTGTTTGCGGCCGTATTCGCGCTTGTCGGCGTGTGGCCGCTGTTTGCGGGCCGGTCCATGCGCGAGTGGGCTTTCATAGTGGCTGGCGCGTTTTTTGTGGTGGCCCTCACGCGTCCCGTTCTTTTGCGTCAACTCAACAAATTGTGGACTCGCTTCGGGTTTTTGCTTCAGAAAATCACAAACCCCATTGTCATGGGCGTCTTGTTTTATGTTTTAGTGACCCCAGTCGCGCTGGTCTTAAGAGTGCTCGGAAAAGATCCGCTGAAACGAAGCTTTGATAAGCAGGCTAAGAGTTATTGGGTGAAGCATCAGACGCTGGGCACGCCAAAACAAACGATGCGCAACCAATTTTAGAGAGAGTGAGATAAAGAGAAAAACCATGGGATTCTTAGGCGAGCTCTGGATGTTCATGAAAGCGCGAAAAAAGCTTTGGCTTTTTCCGTTAATTTTAACGATGGCTTTGATCGGCGGGTTAATGGTCATGACCAGCGGCTCTGCAGTCGCGCCGTTCATCTACACCCTCTTTTAAGGCGGCTCGCGAATGAAAATACTGGGCATTTCCGCATTTTATCATGATAGCGCCGCCGCATTGGTCGAAGACGGCCGTATCGTCGCCGCGGCTCAAGAAGAACGCTTCACGCGGAAAAAGCACGATTCCAGTTATCCAAAGAACGCGATTGATTACTGCCTTGCCCGGGCTAACGCAAAACTCACGGATATTGATCACATCGCTTTTTACGACAAACCTTTTTTGAAGTTTGAACGGCTGCTTGAAACCTATCTCGCTTTCGCGCCCAAAGGTTTTCTTTCCTTCAAAACAGCAATGCCGATTTGGTTTCGCGACAAACTTTTTCAAAAGAACCTTTTGCGAAAAGAGTTCAAGAAAAATCAACCCGACTTTGATTGGGATTCAAAGCTTCTTTTCTCAGAGCATCACCTGAGCCATGCCGCTAGCGCTTTCTTTCCGTCGCCGTTTAAACGCGCGGCTGTTCTCACCATGGATGGGGTTGGCGAGTGGGCCACGACGTCTCTGGGGCTTGGGGATGACAACCATCTTGAGATGCTCAAGGAAATCCATTTTCCGCATTCTTTAGGATTGTTGTATTCGGCCTTCACCTACTACACCGGCTTTAAAGTGAATTCGGGAGAGTACAAAGTCATGGGACTTGCCCCGTACGGCCAACCGCGCTTTGCGCAGCTGATCCTCGACCATCTGATCGACCTCAAGGAGGATGGCTCGTTTAGGCTCAACCAAGATTACTTTGATTACTGCACCGGCTTAAAGATGACGAATGGCAAGTTTGCCGATCTTTTCGGCGGTCCCGCGAGAAAAGCTGAGGAAAAGCTCAACCAACGCCACATGGACCTTGCAGCTTCGATCCAACACGTCACCGAAGAAGTGGTCTTAAGGCTGACGCGTTCAATCGCCAAAGAAACGAACACCGAAAATCTTTGCCTGGCGGGAGGCGTTGCCTTGAACTGCGTGGCAAATGGCAAGATCTTGCGCGATGGGAAGTTTAAAAAAATCTGGATCCAACCCGCAGCTGGCGACGCAGGCGGATCGCTCGGAGCAGCGCTTGCCGCTTATTACCTCTACAACCAAAAGGAACGAAGGCCCAATGCCTCTGGCCCAGATGCCATGCAGGGATCGTACCTTGGACCTGAATTCGCCCAAGATGAGATTGAACGAAGGCTTACGAAAGTGGGCGCCAAATTCCGCGTTTTCTCGGACGATCAACTCATCGAGAACTGCGCCACGGCGCTTGCCTCAGGAAAAGCCCTGGGGTGGTTTCAAGGACGGATGGAGTTTGGCCCGCGCGCCCTAGGCGGTCGGTCGATCCTCGCTGACGCGCGCTCAACCGCGATGCAGTCGGTACTGAACCTGAAAGTGAAGTACCGAGAATCGTTCAGGCCATTCGCCCCTTCCGTTTTGAGGGAGGATGTGAAGCAATGGTTCGAGCTCGACGAAGATAGCCCTTACATGCTGGTCGTCGCGGACGTGATTAAAGATCGGCGAAAGCTGATGACGAAAGAAGAAGAATCTCTGTTTGGCATCGCCAAGCTCAATGTGCCGCGCTCTGATATCCCCGCGGTCACCCACGTAGATTATTCCGCGCGCATCCAGACGGTTCATCGGGAAACCAATCCTAAATATCATGCATTGATCTCTTCGTTCAAAAAGCAAACACAGTGCCCAGTGGTGGTGAACACCAGCTTCAATGTTCGAGGTGAACCCATTGTTTGCACTCCAGAAGACGCTTTTCGATGCTTCATGGGAACAGAAATCGAGGCCCTGGCCGTTGGCAATTGCCTCATGCTCAAGGAAGAACAAGACGCTTCGCTTAAATTGAACTATAAAGATGCTTTTGAGCTCGACTAAGGAAATTCCCGGGCCGAAAAAACAAGTAAAATATTTCGATCCGATATGTTAGAAGAATTTGTATTATGGCGAACGAGTTGGGAAATAAAGGCCTTCCTCAAATGATCCCTATGACTGTTTTGGGCAAGAAAATGCTCGAAGACGAACTCAAACGTCTTATGACGGTTGAACGTCCAGCGGTGATCAAGGCGATCGAGATTGCGCGTGGCCATGGTGATCTTTCGGAAAATGCCGACTATTCAGCGGCAAAAGAGCGACAAGGCTTTATCGAGGGCCGTATCCAGGAAATTGGTTCGAAGTTAGCGGCAGCCCAAGTCATCGACCCTACCACGATCAGGTCCGACAAGGTGGTTTTTGGCGCAACTGTCGTGCTTGCCGATCAGGAGTCGGGCAAAGAGATGACCTACAAGATCGTTGGCGCGGATGAATCTGACCTCAAGGTGAACAAGATTTCCATTAATTCTCCCATCGCACGCGCTCTCATTGGAAAAAAGGGCGGAGATGAGGTGGTGGTAAATGCCCCAAAAGGAGCGATCCGGTACGACATTATCGAAGTCCGGTACGAGTAATCGCGTAGTTTCCTCTTCTCTAAATCTTGACACTCCCCTTCAATACCTTAAAGGAGTCGGGCCTAAGCTTGCTTTGCTCTTTGAAAGCAAAGGAGTGAGCACGATTCGCGATGCCTTGTTTTACTTTCCGAGGGATTATCAAGACCGCTCGACACTCAGGCCCATCTCGTCTGTGCGGGTAAATGAAACCGTGCTCATCCGCGGCCAAGTGACAGGATACGCTTTCATCCCCATGCGCATGAGAAAGCGTCCGCTGCTCGAAGCTTATGTGTCTGATGGAACAGGATTGCTCAGCCTCAAATGGTTTCAGTACAACCGGACATTCCTTGAAACCAAATTGAAAGCCAAACCCTCGCTGATCGCCTATGGGTCGGTCAGCCAGTTCGGCTCGAGGTTGGGGATGGTTCACCCTGATATCGAATGGGACGCCGAAACTTCAGACGCCTCAGCCAACGAGCGCATTCTGCCGGTTTATTCCGAAACTGAAGGCCTGCATCAGAAAACCTTGCGCAAAGTGATCTTGCAAGCTCTCGACGCGGGCCTGCCCTTGCTCGTCGATGACCTTCCCGAGACTGTTCGTCAACAGCACGGCTTGGCAGAGCTTAAGAAAGCCGTCAAGGCGCTGCATTACCCAGAACGAGGCGTCTCCATTGAAGATCTGCGAGCCTTCAATACGACGGAACAACGAAGAATGATCTTTGATGAATTCTTCAAATTCGAATGGGTCGTGGGAAGGCGCAGGCTGCAGGTCCGTCGCGAAAACACCAAACCTTACCCGAAAGAAGCTTCGGCGAGGCTTTTTGAAGACCTGAAAAAACGCATCCCTTTTGAAATGACCCAAGACCAACAAACCTCGATCGAAAAAATCTTCGATGACCTCTCGCAAGACAAACCCATGAATCGCTTGCTCCAAGGCGACGTGGGATGCGGTAAAACGCTGGTGGCCCTTTCATCGGCGCTTCCAGTGGTCGCCTCTGGCGGGCAAGTGGCGCTGATGGCTCCGACTGAGATCTTGGCCGAGCAACACCTTGTCAACGCAAGAAAGTATCTCGAAGGACTTGCCTTACCGGATGGGGCAATCTTGAGCGCAACCCTGCTCTCAGGTTCGACGCCCCGATCAGAGAGAGAAAAAATCCTCGAAGGTTTGAATACGCGAAAAATCCAGCTGCTGATCGGAACACATGCCTTAATTGAAGATCCCGTTCGATTCGCCGAACTGGGGCTTGTGATCATTGATGAGCAACACCGCTTTGGGGTCGACCAACGCATGCTTTTGCGCGCCAAGGGGAATAACCCTCACGTGCTTTCGCTCACGGCGACTCCGATCCCGCGCACCCTGGCGCTGACGGCCTACGGTGATCTAGATGTTTCCACGATTAAGCAGATGCCCAAAGGCAGGCCCGAAATTCACACGCAGATCGTAAAGAAAGATGAACGAAGCGCCACGCTGGATTTGCTCAAACGTGAATTGACCAAGGGACGACAGGCTTACATCATTTACCCGCTGGTGGAAGAGTCCGAAAAAATCGATCTCGCAAACGCGATCTCGGCGGCCGAGGAACTTGCAAACGGCCCCCTCAAAGACTTTCGCGTGGGCCTTCTGCACGGAAGACTCAAGCCCCAGGAAAAAAGCGCCGTCATGGAGTCATTCAAGCGCGGCGAAACCCATGCGCTGGTTTCGACCACTGTGGTTGAAGTCGGTGTTGACGTGCCCAATGCTACGGTGCTGATCATTGAACATGCCGAGAGGTTCGGACTTTCGCAACTCCACCAACTGCGAGGCCGAGTCGGACGAGGCACCGAAACTTCGTATTGCTTTTTGGTCACCGCCGGGGGAGGCGCCGCGGCCCCAAGCTTTGAGCGCCTAAGAGCGATGGAAAGAACCAGGGACGGCTTTAAGCTTGCTGAACTTGACTTGCAAATTCGCGGCCCCGGTGAATTCCTAGGAACACGCCAAAGCGGTGAGCTGCAATTTCGTTTTGCGAGTTTGGTTCGCGATCAATTCATCTTGCAAGAGGCGAGGAAAGCGGCATTTGAACTGCTCATGCACGACCCAGAGCTTGAACGACCTGAGCATGCCCCGCTGCGCGCTTATATGCAGCGGCGTGGGCAGATGCAACAGAAGCGTTTTGAAACGGCCTAACGGAAACGGCCGCGCAACCCCGCGGAACAAGCTTTTCAACGGAACCTTTTTCATAACGGCTTGCGGCGTTTCCCCTCTCAAGCTAATGTAGCTTCCACCCATGCAAAACGGATTCTTCAAAACTTTCGATGGCACCAGGCTCTTTTATTCCATTGAGGGGAGCGGCCCTCCTCTTATTTTTTGTTATGGGCTGGTGTGTTCAAAGCTCCATTGGAGCTACCAAATGGAGTACTTTAAGAAAAACCACACCGTCATCTGGTTTGATTACCGCGGACACCACTGCTCGGATACGCCGCAGAATCCTGAACAACTCACTATTGAAAACATCGCTCGTGACATCGAATGCCTGCTCGATGAGCTCAAGATAGAAAAAGCCACTTTGCTCGGCCACTCCATGGGAGTGAACCTTGTGCTCGAATTTTACAGACGAGCGCCTGAGCGGGTGAGTGCGATGGTTCTCGCCAATGGAAGCGCGCGAGGACCGCTTGAGACTATGTTCAGGTCAAATCTCATGCACCTGGCGTTCCCGTACGTCTATCAGGCTTATCAAAAGTATCCAAAACTCATGAACCTGGTCTGGGCGGCGCAAGGCAAGAGCAAGGTCGTGCCTTGGATCGTGGGCCAACTGGGATTCAACCCCAATCTCGCGAAAGAAGAAGACATCCGAACCTATGTTCGAATGATTTCGAAGATGGACATGATCATCACGCTCCAGCTTTTAAAAGATTATGAGAAGTATGACGCGACCCCATGGCTGCATAAAATCAAGGTCCCGACGCTGATCATCGCAGGCGAAAATGATTTGATCATTCCCCGGGAAGCCCAAGAAATCATGCACCAGCTCATCCCGAACAGCCGCTATGAATTAGTGCGTAACGGGAGTCATTGTCCGCAAATGGACATCCCAGAGCTCGTGAACATCATCATCGAGCGTTTCTTGAAGGATGCCTTTTACCGGTCTTCTTCTTCCAAGGAATCGGAATCCGCATTCGGGGAAACAATGACATCGTCGGCCCAAAGATCCCGCCACGGGGAAGTGCGATAGCCGTGAAAGTTTGGGCGAAGCTTTTCTTTTGATGCCATCTCTTCCGAGGCCAAGCACCATCTGCCGTGGCAAGTGCCATTGCCAACACCCGTGACCTCGCAAACCAGCGATTCCGGCGTGCCTTCAGCGAGGTGGCCATTGAACTCTTCGGGCGTCGTTCCTTTGCAGGGGCACAAGGGTTTTGAGACGCTCTGTTTAGGGCTGTTGACCTCGACGGTGTCGCCCTCTTCCAATACGGTACGGCAGGCGAGCACCTGTTTGCCATTTACGCGGATCTCGCACAACCGGCATCCGCCATCATAACAAAATAGCGCTTCCTCAAATCGCCGGATTCCCAACTTCCAAAGCGCCACCGTCACGGGAACCCCAGTCGGACAGAGCCTTTTCGACCCGTTCAAGGTGATCCACCCGCGTTTGGTGACTTGAGTAGAAACCTGCTTTCCAAAAGCTCCGTCAGTTTCGACGGTTTCAGGCCTTGTATTCAACTTGAAATTTCGGGCCTCCCACAGATGAACGTTCGTAGACTCGATCTCCAACAAACGGTGCAAGCCGCGCTCATAAGAAGCCGAACCGACGACCCGCCCCGTTCCGAGGGTATCCCCTTTGCGGTTCAACAGAGTCACGAACGTGCCCGCTTTCCACAACTCTTGCGTATTCTCTGGCAAGAAATAGCGGGCCTTTTGCTGCTCCGGCAACTCACGCACCATCACAGCGGCTCCAGCGGGGCAAGAAACCACGCAAGCCCCGCAACCCGTGCAACGGTCTTCGATCAGCCGAGGCTCGTCTAAAAGCTGGGTGATCTCTATCGCGTTTTCAGGACAAGCATCCGCGCAAGCCCGACAAGGAATTTTCTCAAAACACTCTAAGCTTGCCATTGGTTTGGGATGAGCAAAACTACGAGGCGCCGAAGAGGATGTCTGCAGCGCAGACAAAGTCTTGCGGTCTAAGATCTTGCCACTGTAGTGCAACTCGCGACGCAGTTCGGGTTTGCGATAATTCGTGTATTCGCGCCTCTGTTGTCGAATGACCTTAAGCGCCCCTTCGGCTTCGCCATGATCTACGAGATCAAATTGCCTCGCTACTCTCCAGTAGACCTCGCGCCAGTCGATCACCTCAAGCCATGATTCTTCATCGGACTCGATTTCTCCGGGCAAAGAACGGCGGTGCACGTAGTACAATCCCTCTTTCCATTTGGATGGGTCATTCAGGGCGTTCGAATTGACCGGCGACAAAACCAATGTATCCGCCTTCAAAATCAACGTTCCCTGGTCATTGTCCAAAAAGAGCTCAAGCGAGTTCTTGCCGTTTGAACTCACCTTCCTTATCGCGTGATTAGGCAAGATTCTGCCGCCTTTGGCGATGAAACGATCACGATAGGCGCGCCAGCAGTTGAGTTGGTTTGAAGATTCAATGATGAAGCAGCTTTTCGCTCCGTTATCGAGCAGGCGAATAGCCCACCGAAACACCTGGTTGCTGCTTCCCAAGAACGCGAAATCGTGTCCCGGCACCCACTTGTAGTTGAAAAACCAGCGAGCCAACGCGTTTAGGGTGAGCGTGCCCTGCGAAGTCCATCCCTCGAAGGGCTTCGGCCAGACTCCATGGGGTCCAACGACCACACAAGCATCCGTGCGCACGCGCGACCAAGCCCTGGTGTGCGGATTCAGAACCCGCAGCTCTATGCGATGCGAACGAGAAGCCTCCAGGAGTTTCGTTCCCACGACTTCGTGCCGCTCCATATAGCGGATCGTCTTCTTAGAGCCGAATTTTTGAACGGGTTTCGGGCCAACGACCAGTATTTGGATCCCAAGCTTGTTCACTTTTTTTAGAAACTCTTCGGCAGCCGCCGGCCAAACGTATTCGCGCTCAAGCCCTCCTCTGGCCCCTGTGACCAACACGCACAATTGAGTGCGAATATTATTTACTGGAGGGGTAAGTTCCACAAAACCTCCATCATATTCCAAAGGTCGCCCTCAAATGAAGTCGCCCAGTGGGTTTCATGACTTGTCTTACGCCACTGCGGGTTCTTCCAATCCCATTCAAGATGAAAAGACCGGTCTGTCCGAACAAATCTGGTGTTGGCTTCAGGCAAACTGTGCAAACGAAGCCCCTCATCAACAACTCTCTCAAGGCCGTCAGGACCTCGCGAAGCGTTCCATGTCGCTGTGCCTGAATTTCTTTTCCAGTTGTAGCAGATATCACCCAGCTCTAGCCATACGCGATCGTCAACATGGTCGCCAGCCTTTAACCCGTCTTCAATGGCCTGAGGTTTCAGAAACCTTGAACGCTCAAAATTCGCAAAATGCTGTTCTCGCCGTCGTTTGCGGACGCCTTGAATCCAAGGTTCCTCGCAGGCTGCGACGATAGACTTCAAATGTGGAAGCAGCTCGCCGGTCAAGAAAATCAAGAGACCACGATCGCATTCGACGCTCAGCTCTTCCTTTTCCCTCGTGGTGATGACGATCTTGCGACCATATCGACCACGAATCGTCGCACTATTGAAACAACGAGCCGATTCTTCGCGCGTTTCCGAAAAAAACTTGTTTTGAACGAAATGAGACAAATAAAGTCCCATGCGCGCAGCGTCCCACCACAGACCGTATGCCCGCACGACGCCGCCTTCCATCTGCGAGACATAAGGAAGATAAACCCCAAACTGTTTCATCCGAGCCAACACGTTTTCAGGGGTGACAAGACGAATCTGGCCGGAGCTCCAAGACTTTCTCTCTAGCTTGAAATACTCTCGCTCAAGCTCGTCAGTAGCCCTGCGATGAAGGGGGGTGCTGCTCAAGATCGACCAGTATTCGATTTTCCGCAAACCCGTCTGTTCGACCGTCGCTGGAAAGGCCTCTCTAAGCCTTTTCAGCAACGCATCGTAAAGGTTCGGAAGAGATGCGACTCCGTCTGAGCGGTAAGCGGCATTCCATAACCCCAAGCCCGACGAGGCTCGCAGATCATCGATCCCAAAATCATTCGTTGGATTGATTAAAACCAGATTCACCCCGGCAGACATCAAACGATTCGCGGCAAGCACGGCTGCACTACCACTGCCAATGATGGCTACTTCAGTTTTAATTCGGCGCATCTCACCAAAGCCTTAACTACGCTCCCGTCGGAGCTAACCGCATCAGCTCGCCCAACACCCGTCGCATTGCGGCCTGAATCTGGCTCTTTTTATAATTGCTATGCGAGCTCAAGCCCGCTCGACTCTCTCGATAACTTGCCTCATCCAAGATTTGCACCTCAAAAGGATAAAAAAACCGAATCTCTTTTTGAAGGTTCCTCAAATCCAACTTCTCAACCGTCTTCGCGATATTTTCAGGCAAAGCCCCGCCCTTTGTTTCAGCTTTCAAAGCGCGGATATCATCGAAGAGGGGGTTCTTGATCTTGATCAGCTGACGGCACGTGAACTGAATCGCCGAATAGAAGCGGCTCGTGTGCGGATTCTCGGGATTCAACGCTCCTAATGAGTCGCTCTCGCAAAGTTGCACGATTTTATTCTGCAAATCGCCGGGCGTGAGCGCGCCGCTTTCAACTTCCTTCATCAGGTGACTCAATGTCTTTGAAAACTGGGTCGTATCTACCAATGTATTGCGAGAACGACTAGGCTTCACATTGGCTGGCATGAGCACGTAGCGGTCTTTTAAAAATTTAACGACCCTGATCGCATCAAACTTATTCTTCGTGACAAATCGAATGCCAATACGATCGAAAATATCTTCGGCCACGTTTTCCGGCTTGTGCAAAAGCTTCAAAATCACGCTGTCTCGTGACTTCTTGGGTTTGGTCTCGAAGGCCACGAGTTCAACACGATCGGGATCTCGCGTGTCTCTACCCAAAAAGAGCTGCCCCGATTCATCATTGACGATGAACTTATAAAAACGATCCAGGATTTGAGTTTGAACATCGGCGATATAATTCGAACGCAGATCCTTGTCGATATGCGCAATCGTGTGCATGATTTTAATCACCGCGCACGCCCACAAGGTGTTCAGCGCTTGGCCTGAGGCTCCACCAGCCTGAGGAGTACTGGCGTAGGTCAATAATTGTGCCATATCGCTCAGCTCGGCGATTTTTCGAGGAATCTCAATCTTCAATCCGTCAGGGTTGTCGGGTTGCAAAAAATATCGGCGAATGAAACTCAGAGCTTCCTGAAAATTACCAAAGAGCTCGGCTTTCTCGATGGGATTATCGATATCGTAACCGTAGCAGTCCATGTACCGAAGAGCTTCTTCGGTAGAACGAATGAGCAAGTGCGTTCCGCTATCAATGGCGGATTTTCCCCCAATAATGACATCCAGCACTTCCCAATCAAATTCGTAGCGTTTTAAAAACTCTGGTGAAAGTCCCACTCTGCCATTACGTTATCGAGTGCATAAGCGAAAAGCAACGAGTAGCAACAAGTGGCGCTCTGCGACACTTCGAGGTAATCTAAGAGGCATGTTTTTTCCACGTATTGTGAATCAATGGATCGTCACTTGGTTTGGCTGCGGTAAAGCTCCCTGGGCTCCGGGTACCGCGGGCAGCATTGGTGCATTGCCTCTCTGCTGGTTGGTGGCCGAGCATGCTCCTTTGGCTATAAGAATAAGCGTTGCTTTGGGAATGACAGCAATCGCGATACTCGCCGCAGCGCAAGATCAAAAGACAAGCAGCGTCTTTGACCCTTCCTACGTCGTCGTTGACGAGGTTGCCGGAATGCTCTGGTCGACTTTGTTTATCAGCCCAACTGCACTTTCATTGTTCGTTGCATTCGTTTTCTTTCGGATCTTTGACATCGTAAAACCTTTCCCAGCAAAACGTTTTGATCGCCTTTCTAAAACCGCTCCGGCATGGTTCCAGCGTGGAGCCTTCATCATTTTAGATGATGTGTTCGCGGGTTTTTACGCGGCAGGTGCCACTGCGCTCTTTTTGCATTTTTTCGTTGGTCGAATTTAAAGCAGCGCAGGTTTGGCCCTCGGCTTGCTACACCGCGATGAGCATTGCGCGTTAGACATATTTTTTTTACTAGAACATGTTGGCTTGATTTCGACTTTTCACTTCGACTCAGCATTTGATAGAGATGAACTTTGGCGGCGACACGCGCGGCAAACCATAAGGATAAGGAAGGAGTTCTAATCGTGAGCATTTCAAACGAAACAACGACTGCAGGAAACAAAGCGAAGGCTTTGGAACTGGCTCTAAGCTCAATCGAAAAACAATTCGGCAAGGGCTCGATCATGAAGCTGGGTGAAGGCCAAACCCTCGTTCATGATGTACCTGCTATTTCTACAGGCTCTTTGAGTCTTGATATCGCGCTTGGCGTGGGCGGATTGCCTCGCGGAAGAGTAATCGAGATTTTTGGACCTGAATCTTCAGGAAAAACAACGTTAACGCTTCATGCAATCGCCGAAGCGCAACGCCAAGGCGGTGTTGCTGCATTCGTCGATGCCGAGCATGCCCTTGATGTGGAATATGCACGCAAGCTCGGAGTGAAAGCGGAAGATCTTTTGATCTCTCAACCCGATACTGGCGAACAGGCTCTTGAAATCGCAGACATGCTTGTTCGAAGCGGAGCAGTGGATTTGCTTGTCATTGACTCTGTAGCAGCTCTGGTGCCCCGGGCGGAAATCGAAGGAGAGATGGGCGATTCCCACATGGGCTTGCAAGCCAGGCTCATGAGCCAAGCTTTGAGAAAGCTTACAGGCACGATCTCAAAGAGCAAAACCACCGTCATTTTCATCAACCAGATCCGGATGAAAATTGGCGTGATGTTCGGCAATCCAGAGACCACCACGGGTGGCAATGCATTGAAGTTTTACTCGTCAGTACGCTTGGATATCAGACGCATCGCTGCGCTCAAGAACGGCGAAGACGTGATCGGCAATCGCACCCGTGTGAAAGTGGTGAAGAACAAGGTGGCTCCGCCCTTTAAAGAAGTCGAATTCGACATTCTTTACGGTGAAGGCATCTCTCGCGAAGGCGACTTGCTCGATTTGGCTGCAGAGAAAGGCATCATTGAGAAGAGCGGCACTTGGTATACTTACGGCACTGACCGTATCGGTCAAGGTCGTGAGAATGCCCGTTCTTGGCTGAAAGAACATCCTGAGGCGATGGCTAAAATCCGTCGTGTGGTGCTTGAAAAGGCTGGGATGTGGAAAGGTGGCCCCGCTGAAAGCATGGCGACGCCAAATGGCAACGCCAATGCCAAGGAAGCTTTGGCACAAGCTCAAAAGCTTGCATCTTCTCCATCAAAAGAAGCTGCAAAACCTTCTGAAGCAAAAGCCTCGGCTCCTGCTGCAGCGAAATCCGCTTCGGCGCCGCAAAAACAGAAGCATTAACCCGTTTTTAGAGTTCTCAATCAAAACCCACCTGGTGCAGGGCTTCTTTTCCCTTTGCCAGGTGGGTTCTCTCAATTCTTGATAAATCTTCATTTGTAGTGCGGCAGACGAGTTCTTCATCGCTCGTAGCTACTTTAGCCATTCGAAAGTGGAACATTCGGCTGATACGCCGTTGGGACATCCCGGACCAAGGTTTTTTCGAGACGTAAGTTGCTCGGTATTGCGATTAAACCGCGCGCAAGAATAATAAATACGGTTTTGATCAAGACATCCCGGCATTGTAATCGCCCGAAAATGCGCAGGGAAAAGCAAAGAAGCGCGTGTCGGATGTTTGAGCTTCATTAACACAATTCCCTTCTTCTCCGGCGCATCAAAATAAAAGTAATCTTGATATGGAACGGGCGCGGATAGAGCTTCTGAAGCGAGAACAGCATCCTGAATAAAAACCATCCCACCAGGGCACTCTTGGATTTCGCGCACGGGTTTTTTAGATAAGGCCTCGCTCAACTCCCGGCATTTCTCAGCAGGTAATTTAGCGCAATCGCATTTTAAACGCTCGTAATGGAGATTCACCGACATTAATGCAGCGACGTTTGAAGACATAATAGAATTTCTTGGACCAAGAGAACGACAGTCATTAATCGGAAAGAATCTATTCCTTCCAGTAGTGTCGCCAAGCTCCACCCAATTCAAACGGCCAGTACTTGCATCAAGCAAGTACCCTTCGCCGGCTTCTTGATATTCATCCACTAATCCAAGGTTGTGAAGCATCTCATGAACAATAACCGAGCACTGGATATCGGGCGACCAATTACGAGAATCATCACGCTTAACATCTTTTCGAATTGCAATTTCAACTGCAGGAAACTTATTACTTTCAAATAGAGCTCGTAATTCGAGCGTCTGATCATCCTGTCCCTTGTAGACTGGGTTCACTCGGTTCAAGCACTTTATTACTTCTTTCTTAACGGTTTCGACTTCAGTCTCAAGGCCCGATAACCTGATATTTAATTCAGCTAGATGATGATGTTCAGAGATTCTAGTAAGCCGGTACCTTGCATCGAGGCCTGAACCAACATCTGTCCGATCAACTAGGGTCGACTTTCCGACGTCTAATTTTGTGCAAGAATTTCTTAAGGTCTTTTCCAAAAGCAGGTTTCTAATGCCTAAAGCCAGATCGTCTGACTGAACTATCTCAAAAACCCTTTCAAACCTCAGGTATTCAGCCCAAGAAGAGTCTGAAGATAAATGACCAGCCAAAGACGTGAGTATCTGAACGATCGCCTCTTTAAAACGGTTGCATATCGACGATGATGACCTACACACGCTCGTTCTCGGTACAGCTTCAGGTAAAGCTTTTAGATAGTATTCTACTAACCGATCTACGCAATCACCCGGAGCAGATGTCAGTTCGCGCGGGAGAGTCCCGTAAACAACCTCAGAGGCAAAATATGCATTTTTATCAAAAGCTTCGAAGGAAAATCCTGGAGCGCATAAATTCGAAGGCATTTTCCAAGGATCGAGGCCGATCTTCTCTAATGGGATAAAAGCCGGACGTGTATTCCTTATGAGCGCCTTATCTCCCTGTTCTGCTGCATAAACTCTTAAATAATCATCGAAGGTCCCAGAAATTTCATCGCAAGAAGGACCTTCAGCACTTGTCCAATTTTCGCTCGTGCATCTGGTCTCGATCTCAGATTTTAAACGGTGCCTAAAGCCTAAGAGACAAGGAAAATAGTCGACCTCGCTTGCCTGCGATCGATCAAAAAACTTTTTAAGATTATCCCAATTATATCTTGGAGCTGGGCCGTTCTGAAACTCAAACTCAATTGCATTAAGCGCTGGAAGGGTAGATACCGATTCAGCTTCATTGGATACAGATTGAGTGCATCTCCATTCAACCGTGAATTTATGGGACGCCGACTTATTACCGGCATAAACAGCGCTCGAAGCACTGAACATCAGAACTAAACTGGTAAAAATACTTTTGCAGCTCATTATCGACACAGTCCAACTACAAACGGTATGCCAAACAAAAAATCATTAAATATTAAGAACTTGAATGCAAATGCCATTAACCTCATTGTCGAAGTAGTAGCCAAGTGCCGAAAAAGCAATACGAGAACTTCATGAATAACACTTAGTTACACCAGACTCATTACGAGAAGCCGGCCCAGCTAACCATTTTGGGGTGTTTAGAACAGACCGTGAGATCAAAAGGCCGGTTTCCGTAGGCTGTCGACAGGCCCAGTTCAAAGCTTCGCCGGCGAAGCTTTGGTTCCACGGCTTGAAGCACCAGGTTTTTTCTCTGGTTCAGAGTAAGCTTAGCGGCTCATTGTAATCGTAGATGAGCTTGTTCACAGCTTAGATCAGCAGGTCCCAGACCTACAGCTCATTCCAGACTTCAGGTCAACTCGTTCCAAAGAAAGTTCAACTTGGTCCGAACTAAATTTATGCGTATCCAAAAAAACCAACTTTCCAGCGCAGATTTTTGCATTTTATTATTGACGGTATTTCATCTCAAGTTGGATTTGTTTTTCGCAATCCTTCGTAGAATGCGTTTATTTTAAGCCTGATTGCTCGCTATTTCGTTTTCTCTAGCGGTTCTTCTTTTTAAAAGTCCAAATCCATTTTTCTTTCTTTAAGAGGCGATAGAGCCCTTCAAACAAGGGTGCTGATTGTCGTGTTATGGTTTTCAGCGCCTTTGTTGGTGCTAGGGCAAAGATAGGAGGGATAAATCAAAATGAATCTAAACGCGACAGCAGATGTCTTGGACTTAAGAGAGCTTTCGGTGAAAAAACAAAGCCCTTTGGTAAAGAAGCCCGAATCAGAAAAGAGGGATTGCTTACCTGAGCTTACAAACAACGAGCTTCTCTTAGCAACCAAGAGAAGTGTTGAGCATGAGAGAGAGGCCATGATCGCAGTACTTGAGCATTTAAATGAGATCAAAAAAAGAAAAGTGCATCTTGAGCTGGGATACAGTTCATTGCATGAGTTTTGTGTGAATGAACTTAAATATAGCGATGGAGCCGCTTATAGAAGAATCTCCGCGCTACACCTCATTGGTGAATTACCACAAGCAAAGGGTGCGTTAGAGAACGGAGTTCTCTCGCTTAGCAATGCGGCTACACTTCAGACTCATTTTAAGAAGAGCCAGATGCAGATAAATGCAAAAGAAGCCTTGCTTACGGCGGTGCAAGGTAAATCCAAGAGAGAATGCGAGAAGATTCTGTTTGCAGCAGCTCAAGCGCGAGGCTCAGAAGGGCATCACGGGTTGGCTGTCAACACTTTGACTAAGCTTGAGTTTCTTGCAGACCAAGCGCTCACCCAAGACCTGAAAAGACTCTCTGAGCTCTTAGCGATTCCCCAAACCGATCTCTCAGCCCTGATCAAACGCATTGCAAGGATTGCGCTTCAAGCGATCGATCCTGTACTTAAGAAAACGAGAAAGCCAGTAACAAGTTCAGCTGAAGACCACGTCGCTAACCCTGCTACTGACGTGATACCTCAAGAACCTATCAAAGCTTCGCCGGTGAAGCTGCGCTATATCCCCGCTTATCTTAAAAAACAGATCTGGATTAGAGATCAGTCGCAATGCGCTTACACCCATCCCGAAAGCAAGCGCAGATGCACTTCGAGGTTCAGACTCGAAATCGATCACATCAAGCCCGTTGCTCACGGGGGAAGATCAACCCTAGAGAACTTAAGACTGCTTTGCTTTCATCACAACCAATACGCTGCAGAGGAAATTCTTGGAAAGGCCGTAATGGAGCGGCATCGAATCAAAACAAAACCTTGATTCACCATCACACTTCTAGAAACCAAAGCCCAAGCACCAAAAGGTGAAACCTGGGCCAAGATCTTTGTCCCAGTCGGCATTGGGATCGCGAGAGGGGCTTAAAACCGCGGAAAAACCTCTAACTACCACACTCAACGCCTAAAGATTCAACTGAGTATCATAAAGTCGCTCGTTCACGTATTAATTCTTGAAAAAAACAGTCTGTTTTGAGAAAAACCTCCCACCATGGCTATCCCAAAATCACCGATGACCGCTGCACAGATACGCGCCGAATTCTTGAAATTCTTTGAAAAAAATGGGCATACGATCGTTGAATCTTCCTCTCTCGTTCCGCAAAACGATCCCACCCTGCTATTCACGAACGCGGGCATGGTGCAATTCAAAGACGTTTTCTTAGGCACCGATCCACGGCCTTATAGAAGAGCGACGACTTCTCAAAAATGCGTGCGCGCCGGCGGCAAGCACAATGACCTTGAAAACGTGGGCTTCACCGCGCGCCACCATACCTTTTTTGAAATGCTGGGGAACTTCTCATTCGGGGATTATTTCAAAAAAGACGCCATCCGTTTTGCATGGGAGTTTATCACCCAGAACCTGGGCATCGATAAAAAACTGCTCTACGTCACCGTATACAAAGATGACGATGAAGCCGCGGAGATCTGGGAAAAACAGGAAAACATCCCGAAAGAACGCATTTATCGATTTGGTGAAAAAGACAACTTCTGGGCCATGGGTGACACTGGACCGTGCGGCCCCTGTTCAGAGATCTTCGTAGACCGCGGCGAAAAATATGGCTGTGGAAAATCTTCCTGCGCCGTAGGCTGCGACTGCGACCGGTTCATGGAGATCTGGAACTTGGTGTTTATGCAGTTTGAACGCTCAAAAGACGGCAAACTCACCCCGCTTCCAAAACCCAGCATCGATACCGGCATGGGACTGGAGCGCGTGGCTTCAGTGGTTCAGAACGTTGCGACCAACTATGACACCGACCTCTTTCAGGACTTGATCACGTCGATCGGCGATCTGGCAAAGGTGAAATACGGGAAGAGTGAGAAGATAGATGTTTCTCTTCGCGTCGTCGCCGACCACTGCCGCGCGACAAACTTTCTTATTGCAGATGGTGTTCTGCCGTCGAACGAAGGACGCGGATATGTTTTGCGCCGAATCATGCGCAGAGCGATTCGCCACGGAAGAAACCTAGGATTTCGGGAACCTTTCTTTTTCAAATTGACCCAATCCCTGATTCGCCTCATGGGTGATGCTTATCCAGAACTCAAAGACAAACGAGAGTATCTCGAATCCACGATCAAACTCGAAGAAGAACGCTTTTTGACCACACTCGACAACGGCATGCGCATTCTTGAAGACGAGATGGCAAAGGCTAAAAACAAGACGCTATCGGGTGAAGTGGCCTTTAAACTTTACGACACCTACGGATTTCCCCTGGACCTGACGCAAGTGATCGCTCGTGAAAACCAACTGAGCGTCGACGAACCCGCGTTTCAACGCGCCATGGAAGCCCAACGCGAAAGATCCCGGGAAAACTGGAAAGGCTCAGGCGAAGAAGCCGTAGGTGAAGTGTACAAACAGTTGCAACAAAAGGGCCTGAAATCAACCTTCCGAGGGTATGATGCTTTGGGTTGCGATGGAAAGGTCCTGGCGATCGTCGAGGAAGGAAAACCTGTCGAAAAAACCTCGACGGCAGACTTTCAATTGATCGTGGATCAAACCCCATTCTACGCCGAATCCGGCGGCCAGATCGGAGATCAAGGCGAAATCACCACGGCCTCAGGAGTGAAAGCTAAAGTCGCCGATGTGAAAAAGCCGACCGGTGATTTCATCGTCATTCATTGCACGGAAGCTCAAGGACAACTCAAGGTCGGTGAGCTCATCCAACAAAACACCAATCGCGCATTGAGGGCACTGACGGCCAAAAACCACACCGCCACTCACATGCTCCACCATGCACTCAGGAAATTCTTAGGCCCTCATGTGAAACAAGCGGGTTCGCTCGTCAGCGCTGAACTTTTGCGTTTTGACTTCACCCATCCCAAACCCCTGACCGAGGAAGAAATCGAGCGCATTGAAGACTTCATCAATGAAAGCATTTCGCAAGCGGAAGCCGTCCAGTCAGAAGAGACTGACAAAGAAAAGGCTTTGGCTAAAGGAGCCATCGCTTTTTTTGGCGACAAGTATGGATCTCGTGTTCGCGTGATCTCGGTCGGCGATTATTCGGTCGAGTTGTGCGGCGGAACTCATGTTCGAAACACGGCCGACATCCAAATGTTCAAGATCGTAAATGAAAACGGCATTGCTTCAGGGGTGAGGCGCATCATCGCCGTCACCGGACCCGCGGTGTTGGGTTTGCTCCGAGAAAAAGAAAAGCACCTCAAGAACATCATGCGCACGTTGCGCGCCTCCGCTCCGGCCGAAGTACCAGCGAAGATCGAAAAACTTCAGGCTACCGAACGCGAGCTGCGCAAGGCGCTCGAAAGCCAAAGTCGCAAGAGCGCATCCAACGAACTTGACCGTTGGATCGCCGAGGCCATCAACGTCAACGGAGCGAAACTGATTCGGGCCGTGGTGCAATTGAACGATGGCGAAAACGCAGCGAAGTCTCTGCGAGACCTGGCCGATCTGATTCGCTCGAAAGTTCAGAAATCAGTAGTCGCTTTGGCGGCAAAAGACAGCGCAAAAAACCAAAGCGTTTTACTGGTCGCCGTGACGAAGGATTTGAGCGAGAAATACAAGGCGAATGAAATCATCAAACAAGTGGCGCCTATCTTGGAAGGTTCAGGCGGAGGAAAACCTGATCTCGCTCAAGCAGGCGGTAAAAACGAGAACTTCAACGAAGCGTTTACGGCTATTCAAAATCTTCTGATCCCTTAAGGAGGCCCCTATTATTATGAAGTCGCATTCGAAACTTATCCTAGCCAGCGTGGTTATGACCGCCGTCGCATTTCTACCCGCGTGCACGAAATCTTCAAACGACGCAAAAGGCAAGGTCTTGCAGATCATCTTGAAAGACAATGCGAAGACGGCCGATCCCAATAATGCTTCCGATATCGTGAGCGCCGAGGTGATCTACCAAGTTTACGAGCCCCTTTATCAATACAACTACTTCAGCGAAACCTACGACGTTGTTCCATTGACGGCCGACGGAATGCCCGAATTTTCAAAAGATGGATTGACCGTGAAGGTGAAACTGAAGAAGGGCATTCGTTTCCAAGACGATCCTTGTTTCAAAGCGACGAATGGAAAAGGACGCGAACTCAAAGCTCAAGACTATATCTATTCATGGAAAAGATCGGCCAATCCGGCGACAGAACCCCAAGGCTTCTGGATCTGGGAAGGCAAGATCGTAGGCCTTGATGAGTTCAGCAAGAAGTTCGCTGCGAATAAAGATGCTGATGCCGTCATGAACGAAGAGATCGAGGGCATGAAGGCGCTTGATGACTACACGATCCAACTGAAACTCACCCGCCCCTACCCACAACTGATGTACGCGTTGACGATGAGTTATGCGGCGCCGATACCTAAAGAGGCGGTCGATTTTCATGGGAAAGACCTCACAAACCATCCTGTGGGAACCGGTCCTTTCAAGGTAGTTTCGTACGACCCGACTTCGAAGATCGTCATGACTAGAAACGAGAACTTTCGTGACGAGTTTTTCCCAGACGCGAGCATGCTTTCGCCAAAATACAAAGGCATGGCGGCATATGCCGGAAAGAAACTTCCTCTCGTCGACGGAATCGAATTTCACATCGTGAAAGAAGAACAACCGAGATGGCTTGGCTTCCTGAAGGGCAAGTATGACCAGCTTGAACTTCCCAAAGACAACTATGACGCCGCAATCCACAATAAAACCGACGTAAAACCTGAGCTCAAGGAAAAAGGCATTTTCGTGAGCATTGAGCCTGGTTTTCACTTTTGGTGGGTGGGCATCAATACCAAAGACAAGCTCTTGGGCTCGAACAAGTATTTGAGGCAAGCCATCGCCAGCGCCATCAACGGCGAACAATGGTTGAAGCTTTTCAAAAACGGGCGTGGAAGCGTTCAAACGGAACTCAGCCCTTTGGGCGTGGTTGATCGCTGCGGAAAGCCGTACAAGCTCAGCTATAGCGTTGAGCGCGCCAAAGAGCTTCTGAAGAAAGCGGGCTACCCAAACGGCGAAGGCCTGCCAGTGATCAAGTACGATACTCGAAACAGCGACATGTCAGAACGCCAGTTGGCTGAATTCATCCAGAAGAGTTTGGGCGAGATCGGGATCAAGATCGATGTGAACGTCAATCTCTTCCCGGCTTACCTCGATAAGATGAACAAGAAGAACCTGCAGCTGAGCAAAGGCGGATGGATCATGGACTACCCCGACGCCGAGAACAATTATCAGCTGTTCTACGGGCCCAATCAGGCTCCGGGACCCAATCTTTCGAACTTTGATCATCCCGAGTTCAATAAACTCTACGTGAAGATCGCCGCGATGAAGCCTAGTGCTGAACGCAAGAAGCTCATCTGCCGGGCGGAAGAGATCCTTCAAGAGGAAGCGCCAATGGCTTACGGTATCTATGAAGACCAATACCGCTTGGCTCAAGGCAGGTTGAAAAACTTCCACACTGCGGACTTCATTTACACGAAGTGGAAGTTTGTTGACCTTGAGTCATCAAAAGACGGCGACGCAAAGTAGCGGTAAGGGTTCAGGCGGCGAGTTTTTTCTTGTCGCCAAACAGCCCTGACAAGAGTTTGACCAAATCACGGTCATACTTGCCAGACTCATGTTGGATGATGCCGAGAGCTTGCTCGATCGTATAGGCCTCGCGAAATGGCCGTTTCGTGATCAACGCACAAAACGTATCTGCCAATCCCACGATCTTTGCGGGATAGAAAATAACAGGACCACGCAACCCCCCAGGGTATCCTGATCCGCTGGGTTCCTCGTGGTGTTGAAAAATAATGTATCGCACTTCATCAGGAATGTTGGGCGTGCTCTCAACCATTTTCAAACCAAGCTTTGGATGAGAGCGCATCTCACGCCACTGAAGCGCAGTGAGCTCATTCGGGGAATCGACGACCTCTTTTGGCAACAAAGTGAGACCTACGTCGTGTAAAAATCCCCCAAGACCGCAGATCTCGAGCATCCGCGCATTCGCTTGCCCAGACGCCTTTGCCAAAAACATGCTCACGACGGCCACCGAAATTGAATGGTAATACAGATACTCGCCGTGGCTGGCCGTTTTCAAAAGAGTGGCCAAAGTCTTTGGATTGTCGCTCATCAGCTTGATGAAATTCTTGATGACCTTTGAACTCGTCGCGGCCGCCTCGTCACTGACCCTGATCACGTTGAAGAGTTCCGAAATATTCTGCTCGGCCATATTGAGAAGGATCGAAACTTTCTTCGAATCCGGAACCTTCGGGTCCATGAACGTGCGTTCAGGCGAGCGTAGGAGGTACTCTTTGAATAATACCTCATCCTCGGCGCGCACATAGAGATGGGTGACGCCCTTGTGGATATACTGGGCAAGCCGCTTGTAGTCGACGCCCGAGCTTTTCGAAAAGACGTGCGCGTAATTCTCATCGCCAAGCTTCAGATAAACATCGAAGGTGATGTCTTTTGCGAGCACTCGGAAGGTACGAATATCGACTGGGAAAAAATTGCCTGCCATACGTTTGAGTTCGGCTCCCTTACTTCTTTCTTCTCGGGATATGCCAAAAAATACCTTAGAAGCAACGTCCCGGAGCTAGGCCATTAAGTTTTTCCAGAAGCCTGACGATCTAAAGTTCGTGAGAAGCGGATTTAAGATTTCTGCATTTCTGGCGTTTCTATCGTTGTTGCTCGCCGTGAACCGAGCCACAGGCTCAGACTTCATCGTGACTTCAGTAATTCGCGACTTTCCCATGAAAAGCGGGGAAAGCCTTCAGAAAGACTTCTACATCAACGCCGGAACGAACAACGGCCTAAGAAAGGGCGCCTTCGTCGACGCCATCCGGCGGTTGCCCGCGTTCGACAACATCAACAGCAAGCTTGCCGGCGATACCGGCATTCGCATTGCGCGGCTGAAAATCATCCATATCGATAAAAATTACAGCGTGGCCAGGCTCGTGAAGTTTTATGAGAAAGAAACCACGCCTCTGGTCGGTTACGATTCGGTGATGATCGGCGATTTCATCGTGGTCTCGGAAAGACAATAGAGCTTGGGGCCTCGCCTTTCTTTTCATAACTTAGAACGCTGCCCTTCTCGTCTAATTCAACCCTATCGAATAAATCACCTCGAACAGAACTAAGGAACCCTTCATTTTGAGGATTGCGCGCGGATTTGAGGACCCTGCCCTTGATCTTGCCGTTTTGAGTGCACAAGAAACAGGCATCAAGCCCTTTCTCATGCATCATTTGGCTCACGACGCGAACGCCAGCAGAAGGCCATTCCTTGATGGATGGATGATTGCCCACTGAGCAAACAAGGTAAGAAAAAAGCAAACTCTCTTTCCTAAGGCCCGCCTCAGCCCCGATGTCATTGAGCCACCCTGGAAACTCGCATTCGACTTCTTCATGACACCAGTCACCGGGCTTTTGCAAAGCGCCGCACGGTCTGTCGCTCAAGCACGGCAACCAGACCTTTATCTGATCGTGTTGCAACAAAGCCCTTCTCAGCTCGAGCAATTCCCGCGAACTGTTCTGCGAGCCCGGTTCGATGAGGATTAGCCACACCGGATCGCCACTGGATTTTGAGAAACGCGCTAACTCATCAACAAGAGTAAGCATCTTTGCCGCTCGAACTTCGATTTCTGGTTCGAATTCAGCAATGCTGTTCATAAAACTCACGGCATGGGGCCGAATTCTCCTTACCTTCTCGATGACGCCCTCAAAACCGTCTCCCGAACGAGCCGCCGAAAGTTTCTCCCAATGATTCACACCGCTGACAGACTCACCGCTCGCAACAAGGCTTTGCCGCAAAGCCACCGAAAGCTTCTGGCCCAGATCCAAGAAGTGCTTCGATTGATCAACGCCCCAGAACTCAAAATTCAACCGGTAACGGCTTGCCCACCACTCAAGGCCCCAGTAAACCGTTCCCGGTCCCGTGCCGAAATCGACCCACCTCAGCGGAGCATTGCCCAACTCAAGGCCCAGCAATTTCATTTCTTCGAGAACGAGCGGCAGTTTGAGAAGATTCGCCGGCAAATAATAGGCCGCATAAGTTTGGGCGAATTTCTCATCAATGGAATAATGCTTCTCTTGAGCTTGGCCCCTTTGTTTTGCCAACTTTGGCCAAAGCTGCTTAAGCGCCAGGGCTTTGCTTTTGAAATCCGGTTTATAAGGACTTTCCCCATTCCAAAAAAAACGGACCAAAGCTTGATCAAGCACTGGCGGAAAAAAAATCTTTTCAGGCACGTGAAACATGGTTGAAGCGCTTCTATCACAGAACCAGCGGTTCAAGATAGGGCTGCTCACAGCCGACCAGAGGGGGTAGCGGGTCGTCTATAGGACTGTTTCCGCCGCAAGAAATACTAGCTCGGAAAAAGCCAATCTTGCAGACGACCCGCTATTACACGCCAATGAAAATCAAGCCATTGCGACGGCTGTCTCTTCGGATTCATCCTGTCCCTGCGTCCGCTGCGACTGCGACCGAGGAGTGAGGAACTGAACTCGATGCGCGATCACCGTCACATGAGTCGCTTTCTTGTCGTCTCTATCGGTATAAGTTCGAACCTCTAGCGATCCTTCCACGAGGATCAAAGAACCCTTCCTTAAAAACTCGGTGCATGCCTCGGCTTGAGCGCCAAAGACAATCACCCGATGCCAATGGGTCGTGCGCTCTTGCCCTGAACGAAAAGAGTTTGTCGCCAATGAAATCTTCAGATAGGGCTTGTCTTGTGCTGAACGTTTCAACTCAAGGTCGTTTCCTACTCTTCCCAATAAAAACACTCGATTAAAATCTGACATACAAAATTAACCTCCTGACTTGCCTTTCAGCAAGTTGCAGGCCATGTTGTAAACATGCTCGAGAAATTTGGCGCGCGCTGCGAACGCTTTGTACGAAGCTACATGCCTGATCCTTTCGTGCTCGTGTTGCTGCTGACACTTTTTACGTTCGGCCTTTCCGTCTGGGTCACTTCGGTGCAACCCAATGTTTTATTGAAATCGTGGAATACTGGTTTTTGGGAACTGCTCAGCTTTGCGATGCAAATGGTTTTGATCGTAGTTACCGGTGAAGCCATTGCAGAAGCTCCTCTTGTTCAAAAAGCGTTGAAAAAATTAAGTTCCCTTCCAAAAAAGCCTGCAACGGCTGTTCTTGGGCTCGCTTTCTTCTCTATCGTCCTCGGATGGTTGCATTGGGGATTGGGATTGGTCATGGCAAGCCTTGCGGCAAGATCGCTAGGTCGAGCCTTAAATAACCGAAAAGCCTCGGTACACTATCCTATTCTGGGAACAGCCGCGTACATGAGTATGTTGCTCTGGCACGCCGGCACCACGGCCTCAGCCCCGCTCTTGATCAATACACCAGGACATTTTCTCTATAAGGAAATCGGGCTTATCCCGCTTTCTGAGACCATTTTCCTGCCAACAAACTTGATCGTATGCGCGGCTCTCGCCTTAACAGTCCCTTTCTTGATCGTGAAACTCATGCCTCGCCGCAACATCAGGACGATTGACCAATTCGATATCGAGGCGACCCACGATGCGAGGTCTCGTAAGTCTGAGGAAAAAGCAAAAACTTTTGCTGAGAAACTTGAACGCAGCTACCTCACCAATATCGCCGTAGGGTGCATGGGAGTAGCGTTTTTCATCCACTATTTTAAGCAAGAAGGCCTGAACCTTAACCACAACATCGTCAACCTTCTCTTTCTTACAATAGGGGTTCTCTTGCACCGCAACCCCCTTGAATATGCGCGCGCCATAAGCCAGTCAGTTCGAGGCACCTCAGGGATCATCTTACAATTTCCTTTCTACGGCGGAATCATGGGAATGATGCGGGATTCAGGACTTGGACACGAGATCGCTCATTTGTTTGTGCAATTTGCAGACGGAAAGACTCTGCCATTCTTTGCCTATCTCGCGAGTGTCGTTACAAAAGTCTTCGTCCCCTCGGGCGGTGGCGAATGGGCCATTGAAGGACCCATCATGCTTCAAGCAGCAAAACAGCTTGGCGCTCCAGTTGGATTGACCACGATGGGCATTGCCTACGGCAATATGGTCGGGAATATGTTTCAACCTTTCTGGGCGATCCCACTCTTGAGCATCATGGGACTTAAGGCGCGAGACATCATGGGTTATTGTCTGGCAGTATTCTTCTTTGCATTCCCTCTACTTGCCATTGCGCTCATGGTTACCTAGTGCTACTTTCTTCAAAACCCAACATCGGGCAATATATATAAAAGATCACTACGAGGAGGGATATCGAACCATGAAAACAGCAACCTTCCGTTTGCTACCAATTTTGACGACCATCGTACTTGCGATCGCATTTGGTGGCTGCCAAAAGAAGAAAGCTCAAGACACGCCTGCCGAAGGAAGTGCCCCAGTCACCGAGACGGATATCGATGGTGGCATGGCTGACAGCGATTCCGGCAAGGCTATGGGCTTGCAAACCATTCATTATGGGTATGATTCTTCTATTTTAGACTCGAGTGCAAAGGCCGCTCTTAAGGCCAATGCTCAGATTTTAAAGGACAAGTCGAACCTCAAAGTTCAAATTGAAGGACATACTGACGATCGCGGCGGAATCCAGTACAATCTTGCTCTAGGAGAGCGTCGCGCAAATGCGGCTCGCATCTACCTTGTGGATCTTGGTGTAGATGGAACAAGGATTGAAACGATTTCTTACGGAGAAGAAAAGCCCATCCAACCTGGGCACGATGAAAGCGCATGGTCAAAAAACCGTCGGGCAAATTTCCGTATCACTCAGCAGTGAGTGGTGTTTCTAAACTAATCCTCATTCTTTTTTGTATGGGGGGAGTAGGCTGTTCTTTAACCGCCACTCGCCCCATACAAGAAATGTCTAACGCCGAAATCGCGATTCGTGCCGCAAAAGATGTGAATGCAGATTCTTTGGTACCCGAACTATACCGAAGCGCGGCAGATTATTACTTTAAAGCCAAGCGAGAATATCGTCTCAAAAACTTTGAACAATCCAAAAAATATGCGGTGCGTGCCACAAGGTTGGCTGAACAAGCAGAGTTCGAAGCTTACCGCAATGGAGGCGCCACCCCCGAGGTTGCATCAAAATTGGTGGCCCCCGAAGGTGCGAGCCTAGATTCAGAGAGTTCACTCAACGACGGAACAACTCACACGCCCTCCTCTGACCTGTCACAATTGCCAGACTCCTCCACGTCAGAACCCTCTCTCCCTCCGGAAGAAGAAAAGGGCACGGATTACAATCTTTACTTGAGGCAGCAAGAAGCGGAGGCGGCTGAACGAGAGCGAAAGGCCAAAGAAAAAGAAGAAAAGAAAACTGAGCCCGCCGGCCCCACGGGTCCTCCTGAAATCAATTCAAGAGACCTTCCGCCAGGAAGTCGTGACTTGCCCCAGGGTTCGACGGCAAATCCGCCGCAATCGGGCGCGTTGCCTCCCGCAAACTTGGGCAGCACCCCGGGTGATCTGAATCAACCTAACTTGCCTGTCCCGACACCGCAGGCGCCACGCAATATTTATATCGATAATTCTGCGCCCTCTCGAGGCCAAAGCTTTGAGCCTCTTGAAAACAAACCTCTTCGCGTATTAGGACAAGATGAAAACGGTGAGTACAAACCACTCACCGTTTTAGGCGAAGATCCATATGCGGATCCTCAAAAGCGCGACCAAGACCAGATGAAGGAGACAAACCGTGAATAAAAACCGCATCTTCACTTCATTTTTCATAGTGGCTTTCGCCCTCGCCATGAACGGCTGCCTAAAGACTCGAAGCCAGATTCGAGGCAATGATCAGGCCGAAGGACAAGCCGCCGAAGATGGCTCGACACCTGGTGGAGGATCTCGATACGAGTTTGAAGAAGTCAAAAACGAACTCACTCGCATTTCAGGAAAAGTAGAGAACCTCGAGCACGCTCAAAGACAGCAAAACGCGGGGGAGCTCAAAGAGTATGTGACCCGAATCGATGAAAGAGTTTCACAGCTTGAGAGCAACCAGGTTTTGATCATGACCGAGTTGAAAGCGCTGAAAGAAAAAGAAACCGCAGCCCAAGCCACAAGCTCTCACTCGGTGAGCGACCTCTTGGCGGAAGGCCATCGCCTGCTTGCTCAGAGAGACTTCGAAGGCGCCAACGAAAAGTTTCAAGCTGCGATCAATAAAGGCGCTAAAGGAAAAGACCTTGCTGAAGCGCAGTTCGGGCTCGGCGAAGTCGAATACGGGCAAAAACAATACAAACGCGCCATCGTGAATTATTCCAAGGTTCAAGAGACTTCTTCTAAATCTCCAAGAGTGCCTGCAAGCCTTTACAAGATGGGAATGAGTTTTCACCATCTTGAAATGGCCAAAGAGGCAAAAGGATTTTTCAAGGAACTCATCGAAAGGTTCCCAAGATCAGCCGAAGCGAAAAAGGCAAAAGCTAGGGTAAAGGAATAATGAGATTTCTTGCACGGACGATCGTGAGTGCAAGCATTCTTCTCTCGCTGGCGCCGATCGGGTGCGTTTCAAAGTCAAATATCGATTCCTCGGCCCCTTCTTCTCAGGCGGAAGCTTTGCCAGACCTGATTCCCGGGGTGAGCATTATTTATTCGGCGAACCTCGACGGCGAAATTGAGCCCTGCGGTTGTCGAGACAATCCTACCGGGGGAATTCATCGTCGCTGGAACCTGATTGAACAAAAAGCCTCGAAGGATAAACTTCACATCGACAGCGGTGATCTCTTTTACAAGTCCACGCCCGTTCCGACCTTCCTGAAAAGCCAATGGAACTATCAAGCTGAAGTTTTGGTGCGAGCTTACAACGAGATGAAAGTCGACGCGATGGCCCCTGGCGAGCTCGATTTCGCGGCTGGACTTGCCCAATTTGAAGAGCTTAAGAAAAAAGCGAAGTTCAAGATCGTGAGCTCTAATCTCTTTCGCACCGGCACGCAGACTTCTTTCCTTGAGCCCTATGTGATCGTTACGAAGAAAGGAAAGAAGATCGGGCTTTTCGGTCTTTATGATGAGACTTTGCCGCTTCCTCAGGGACTCGAAGCGACAGATCACCTCGAAGCTGCGAAAAATTCCGTGCACGAGCTTCGGAGCAAGGTCGATGTTTTGATCGCACTCACCCATTTGGGCCACGACAAGGACCTGCAACTTGCCAAACAGTTTCCTGAAATTGACGCCATCTTCGGCGGCCACTCCAGAAATCTCTTGTTCACGCCAGCCAGGGTCGAAAAAACGATGATTCTCCAACCCAGCTTTCGAGGCCAGCACATTGGCCTCTATCAAAACGCCAAGAATACGCTTTATCAAATGGATGCGCGGTTCGATTCCCGGGCAGACGACCAAAATCCGATTGACCTCCTCTTGGCAGAAGCGAAAAAGAAAATAGGCCAACTCAATCGCGAGACCGAAATGCTCTTGTTGTCGGAAGCGAACGTGAATGCGGCGAAGAAAATCCAAAACTTCCAAACCTTCGTCAACTGCGCTCAGTGCCACGCGGTTCAGCAGAAGTTTCACGCGAAAACCCCGCATTTTCAGGCCTATGAAACCTTGATCAAGGCCAAACAAGAAGCAAACCTCGATTGCCTGCAGTGCCACACCGTGGGGATGCAAAAACCCGGAGGCTGGAAGCATGTCTCTAAGCTCGTAGTGAGCTCCTCGGGAAAAACGGTGGATGCAGCTTCTTTTTCAAAGTCGGCGCCAAAGATGACTCCAGATTCAATGCGCAAGATCTCGAAGGCTTTCATCAATGTGCAATGCGAAAGCTGTCACGGCGCGGCCGGCGAACATCCGTTTTCTGGCGAGTATAACAAGAAGGTATCAACTGCGACCTGTTTGCAATGCCACACTCAAGAACGCGCTCCGGGCTGGTATAAAGATGGCAAGCCTCAACAGGCTTTGATCGAAGCCAAACTCAAGAACATGACTTGCCCCGCTGGGGATTAGCCTGGCTCTACTTTGAACTACGACGAGGCCTGGGGATATGATAAGCCGAAACTCCTATGAAAATTCTTGCCATCGAGACTTCTTGCGATGAATGCTCCGCAGCCGTTGTTGAGCGCTCTGAGAAGTACGTCCGAGTACATTCCAGCGTGATTTTTTCCCAGATCGACCTTCATCGCCGTTTTGGCGGCGTAGTGCCCGAAATCGCCTCACGCAACCATCTCGACATGCTGGCTCCCGTAATCGATGAAGCTCTTGAGAACGCAAAACTGAACTTTTCCGAATTGGGTGCAGTCGCCGTAACCCAAAAACCAGGCCTCATCGGAGCCCTGCTTGTGGGCGTGTCGGCGGCAAAGGCAATGGCTTATGCTTTAAAAATCCCTCTCCTCACCGTCGATCACCTCGAGGGGCATCTGCATTCGATTTTCATTGACGGTCAAAAGGGGTGCGACGCCATCAATAAAACTCACCTTCCGATCTTGGCCTGCCTGGTGAGCGGAGGTCACACCAACCTTTATCTTATCCGGCAGCTTCCTCCGGAAAGACTGCTTGCTGAAAAGATCTCTGAATCTCGGGACGACGCTGCGGGCGAGGCCTTCGACAAATGCGCAAAACTCTTGGGCCTTCCTTATCCTGGGGGGGTCCACCTCGATAAGACCGCTAAGACCGGAAACCGCAAGGCGTTTGATTTTCCGCGCCCGCTTCCGGGGCAAAATCTTGAATTCAGCTTTAGTGGCCTAAAAACAGCTGTATCGACCAAACTTAAGGCCCTGGGGTTTGAACCACACGTCTTTGGTGAAATCCGGCCCGCAAAACTTCCCCAAGGCCAACAGCTTGCAGACCTTTGCGCTTCGATTCAGGAAGCCATTGTTCAAACACTACTCAAGAAGATCGGGCTCGCCCTCACGAAGACGCAGGCGCGCTCGCTAGTCGTTGTCGGAGGGGTTTCCGCGAACTCGCGCTTTCGCGAACTTCTAGGAAAGGAAATAAAGGTGCCCGTATTTTTTCCGGAATCGCAGTATTGCACCGACAATGCCGCGATGATCGGAGCATGCGCGACGTTCATGCACGAGCGCGGAGAATATCTGGTCGGACCATCACTTTTGTCAGCGAACGCGCATTCTTCTTGAAGAGGCAGAAATGAGAACACGCCGACAGGCCTTGGGCCAACACTTCCTGCACCACCAACCCACTATTGGGAAAATCGCCTCACTTGTAGAAACAGAACTCGCAAATGCATCGGCTAGGGGCCGCCAGGCCCGCACTTTGCTTGAGGTTGGCCCGGGGAAACTTGCGCTCACAAAGCCTCTTCTTTCGCTCAGCGAGAGCCACAACCTTGAACTTGTTCTCGTGGAACGCGACAAACTCTTGGAAGAAGGGATTCGCGATGGCGCGCCAAAAGCGCAAGTGCACTTTCTCGATGCCGCAAATGATGCTTTCTTGGAGCTGGTCGACACCCTCATCTCTCGTCAAAAGACGCCTCTGTTTTTTGCCTCGAACCTGCCTTACTCGGCCTCTTCTCAGATTCTTGCGAACCTCTGTTACCGCTCGAATCATGTCGCGGGTTGCGTTGTCATGGTCCAAAAAGAATTGGCGCTTCGAATGGTGGCGGGCCCTGGTACGGGCGACCGTGGTTCGCTCAGCCTTCTCATCCAAAGTTATTTCGATGCGAAAATCGCTTTTGATGTCGGCCCCGGCGCCTTCTCGCCTCCGCCTAGAGTCATGAGCTCTGTGCTACGATTGATTCCCCATGCGAGACCTCTAATAGCAGATTTGAAATCAGCCCAAGGATTTGAACGTTTTTGCAAGCAACTCTTCAGTCAACGTCGGAAGATGATTCGAAAACTTATTCCTGCAGACAAACACGCGCTGCTCTTTCCAAAGCTTGACATCTCTGGTACGGAACGACCAGAAACCCTTGATCTTAAGACTTTAATAGAACTCTATCGAGGTGTTTCGGAGAATTGAGGAGGGGACTTGAAACCACAGTCTCTTGAGAAAGCCAAAACAGGTGGCTCCTGTCAATGGCGGAGAGGGCAATGGGTTGCCCTGATTGCGGGCTTGTTCTTTACGAGCTTGAGTCTAAATGCATATGGATCCACGGGCGAGACCTATGGCTATGGTTCGCGCGCGAGCGCGCTGGGAAATACAATGCTCGGCGGCACTTCCGATGCGTTCGCGACATTCTACAATCCGGCGGCCAACAGCTCGCACCCTGGTTTGCATATCAGCCTAGGCACCTCGTTTGCTCACCCTGAATTTCTAGAAATCAAGAATGTGGTGATCGGAAACACAGCGACGCTCCCTCAGCAAAATCCTACGACAGGAGATGTTGATACCGAATCCTACCTCGATCATTTGAGCCAGGTCGTGGGCATCAGCTTTAATTTAGGTGAGAAACTCAAGAATCTCACTCTTGGCGCGCTGGCATCGATGCCGCTCGCACGAATCGCCTACCTTGATACCGGCGAACCTTTTAAACCGGAATATTTCAATTACAGATCGCGCACTCAAAGACCTCAAGTTTACGCAGCTATGAGTGTGAGCCCGCTTAAAACATTACATTTGGGTACAGGTGTCGCATTCGCGACCCATCTTTCCGCAAACGTTGACGCCGTTATTACAAGCGCAGATGGAAGCGTCAGCTACCAAAGATTCGCCTCGACCATCAAGCCCACGGCTTCGCCTTATTTTTCGATCTTCGCGGACCCGCAACCTTGGCAGGTTGGCATCACAGCGAGGCTTCCGAGCAAGAATGAGCTCAGCGTCGACACCAACGCGAGGGCGAGACTTTTGGGAAACACCAATGACCTGCCACTTCGGATGAATTCCTCGAGCGCGATTTTTTATGATCCGCTTGAAATTGACCTTGCCGTGGGATTTCAAGCCACGGAAGCCACCTGGATCACAGTCGAGGCCGACTGGTTCAACTACAAAGCTTTTGAGCAACCAACCCTTACCGTGACCGACCTCGGCAGCGTGACCCGGCTCAATGCCTCGGTATCTACTCTTCCTACGATGAGAAATATTTTGGTCCCAAAGGCAGGACTGGAACAAAGCTTTGGAGCAGTGAAAGGTCGACTTGGCTATGCTTGGCGCCCCTCTCCGGTGGCGGACAATTCGGGAGCGGGCAACCTGGTTGATCCCGAGAAGCACATCTTTGGAGTTGGCTTTGGGTTTGATCTTCAAAAATTAGGCGTCACTGAAAAAGAGATTTTCTTGGACCTTCATGGCCAATACCATCATCTTGTAAAACAGCACATTACAAAGTCCCCTGGGAATGAAGCCGGCAATTCAAGTCAGCCGAAGGTGGGGTCGCCAGGCTACGATATCGGTGGAGCAATTTACGGAGCTGGTTTTTCGCTTTCGACGAGATTTTAACGATGACACGAAAACCCCTCGCGCACTCATTGCGTGACAACATCATCACAGGCGCCCTCGTACTGACTCCGATCGGGGCCGTGCTCTGGATCGTGGTTTGGCTTTGGGGATTTCTCATGAATCTCTCAGGTCTTTTGCCTCAGGCGCTTCATCCGAAGGAATTCCTGGATGTTTATGACCCGCTTGTGGTCAAGATGATCGATGTCCTCGTTACTCTCGTGTCTTCAATCGCGATATTAGGCTTTGTTTGGTTCATCGGGCTGATCTCAAGAAACTACATCGGCCAGCACCTCATCAGCATCATCAGCGGCTTTTTTTCGAAAGTCCCGGTCTTGAGCACCGTTTATTCCACCCTAGAGCAGCTCTTAAAAACTTTTGGTTCAGGGCAGAGCAAGAACTTTCGCCGCGTGGTGCAGATCGAGTATCCTAGGAAAGGACTTTACACCCTGGCTTTCGTCACAGGTGAGCGAGATGAACATCCCATCACCGGGAAGGAAGGCAAATACCTCACGATCTACGTGCCGACCACGCCCAACCCGACTTCTGGTTTTTACCTTTCAGTCTCTTCGGAAGAGGTGCATGATGTAGGTCTTTCCGTCGAACAAGCCTTAAAAGAGATCATCTCGATGGGCATCGTTCGAAAGGACGACTGAATATGGCGGCGAAACCTGAGTCAAAGGGCGAAAGCGCGCTGATCTGCGCGAATAAGAATGCCTCACGAAACTATCATTTGCTTGAGCGCTACGAGGCGGGAATGGTACTGCAAGGCACCGAAGTAAAGTCGATTCGAAACGGAGCCGTTCACCTCAATGACGCTTATGGGACTGTTGAAAACGACGAAGTCTATGTTCTCAACATGCATGTAGGCCCATACTCGCATGGCAATCGCTTCAACCATGAGCCCTTAAGGAAACGCAAACTTTTGCTTCACCGAAATGAGATCAACAAACTCATCGGGGCGGTCGTGGAAAAAGGGTTTACCCTTGTCCCAGTGAAGCTTTTCTGGGTAAAAGGACGGGTAAAGATCGAACTTGCCCTAGCGAAGGGCAAAACAAAAGGGGATCGCCGCGAAGACATCAAGCGGCGGGATGCGGATCGAGAAATAGACTCTGCTATGAAACGAAAGAGATGAGGGGGAAAAATGCAATCTTCGCAACGCCAACTATTTCCAACAATCACACAGGCATTTCTCAACCGGGTGCGCAATCAACCCCATCGACAAGCCTTCTTTTCTAAACAGGGAACCGAGTGGAAGGGCATCACTTGGAAAGAGTACTACGACAATGTACGCCCGCTTTCGCTTGGCCTTGCGGAACTTGGCGTTAAGAACACCGAAAAAGTTTGCCTGATCTCGAACACGAGAATTGAATGGGCCGCGGCCGACATGGCAATCTTAGGAGCCCGAGGCATTACAGTGCCTATTTATGCCTCGAACACGGCAGAAGAAACCGCCTACATCATCAACCACTGCGAAGCTCGGATCGTTTTCGTCGAAGACAATAAACAGCTCGAGAAGGTGCTGTCGATACGCGCTCAGCTTCCCAAGGTCGAAAAGATCATCTGTTTCTCAATGGCAGCTACCCCTTCGCTCGCTGAAGAAAAAGACGTCCTCTCGCTTTCGGCTCTGCGTGAACTTGGAAAAAGATTCCCTCACCCGGAAAGTTTCGATCAAAATCTTACAGCGGTTAAGCCTGAGGACATATTCACGATCTGCTACACCTCTGGAACCACCGGGGTGCCTAAAGGCGTTGTTTTGAAATACGACAGCCTCACCTCTGCAATTGGCGATGTCGATCAGGTGCTTGGCAAAGAGGTCACTGAAGAAGACATTGTGCTCTCGTTCCTGCCAATCTCGCATATCTTTGGAAAAGTCGAAAGCATGGCGGCCTACCATTTTGGTTGGCAGGTTTATTATGCGGAAAGCATTGAAAAACTTCTTTTGAATATGGGTGAAATTCGACCAACACTCCTCTTCGCAGTACCCCGCGTCTTCGAGAAAGCGTACAACCGGATCAAAGCCAGCATTGATGATTCATCAGCAACAAAGCGAGGCCTCTTTGGCTGGGCCCTTGCCGCAGGGCAGGCTTATTACAACAAAGTTTGGAGCGACAAACGCCCATCACTCAGTGAGACCCTGCAGTATGAGCTAGCGCGAAGACTTGTTTTCAAGAAGGTATATGCACGTTTTGGCGGCAGAATCCGTTTTTGCATCGCAGGTGGAGCTCCATTACCAAAAGCCATCGGAGAATTCATGCGCATCGTGGGCATTCCGATTCTCGAAGGCTATGGTCTCACCGAGACTTGCGCCCCAGTGACCGTGAATTCTGTCGAAAAAATGAAGTTTGGCTCGATCGGTAAACCGCTACCTGAAGTAACTCTTAAGATTGCTTCGGATGGCGAGATCTTAGTCAAAAGCCGAAAGGTTTTTGTCGAGTACTATAAGAATCCAGAGGCCACTGCAGAGGTCAAAGATCAAGAAGGCTGGTTTCACACGGGCGACATTGGAGTGATCGATGGCGAGGGCTATGTTCGAATCACAGATCGAAAGAAAGACCTCATCGTAACAAGCGGTGGAAAAAACGTCGCGCCCCAAAAAATCGAAAACTTGGCTAAGACTCACAAGTACATCAGCCAATTCATGGTCCATGGTGATCGCCGCAATTTCTTGACTGCTTTGGTGGTTCTCGAAAAAGAAGAAGTCATCAAATACGCCAAAGAGAACAATATTCTGTTTAGTGAATACAGCGAATTAGTAAAAAACCCTAAAATTCAAGCACTTGTACAATCTATCTTGGACGAGGTGAACAGCCACCTTGCAAGCTTTGAGAGCATCAAACGCTTTAAGATTCTTGCCAATGAATTCACCATCGAATCAGGTGAATTGACCCCGTCGCTAAAAATCAGAAGAAGATTTTGCGTCGAAAAGTATAAATCCGAGCTCGATTCTCTCTATGGGGGTTCTGCCGCTAGTTAAAAGTCTGGGAGCACCTTTTAAGCCGTCGGCCTATAGTTGACAAGCGCCCCAGATTTCTAGTAACTAACGAGACCTACACTCATTTTAAGGAGAATCTTAAAGATGGCTCGCATTACCATTGAAGATTGTTTGGATCACGTCGACAACATGTATGAACTTGTCCATGTTGCAACCTTACGTGCGCGTCAACTTTTCAAGGGCTCTCATCGTACCGTTCGTTGTAAGAACAAAGAAGTCGTTTGCTCACTTCGTGAGATCGCTGCTGGTCATATTGCCAAGGGCGAAGACAACGACGGAGTTTCTCACCACAATTAATGTTGCAAGGCGTTCTTAAAAACGTCTTCCACGGTATCTGCAAAGACAAATTTCAAACCTTTCAGATTTGGGTCTGGAATTTCCTTAAGGTCCTTCTTGTTCTGCTTCGGCAAGATGATCGTGTGGATCCCCGCTCTTTTCGCCGCCAAAACCTTTTCGCGGATCCCACCGACAGGCAATACTTTGCCCGTGAGAGAAAGCTCGCCCGTCATAGCCACGCCTTTTTTCACCTGATTACCGGTGACCAAGGAAAGCAGCGCCGTCGCCATTGTCACGCCGGCAGAAGGACCATCTTTAGGAATCGCGCCTGCGGGAACGTGCACATGAATATCGTTTTCATCGAAGAACTTTCTCGCGACCTTGCTCGTCTTGGTTTTCTTCTTCACATAGCTGTAAGCAATGGCTGCCGACTCCGTCATCACTTCGCCAAGCTGGCCCGTCAATTTGAACTGACCAAACGTCGCCTCGCGTGCCGCTTGAACAGCTTCCGCTTCAGAAGCTGCGACCGAGTTTCTGACATGACCCAATCCCACTTTGCTCAGGCGTCTTGGCACATCCCCCGCCTCTACGAACAAGACCTGTCCTCCAAGCGGCGTCCAAGCCAATCCCACCACGACTCCTGGCGACTGAACACGCCTCAGAACTTCGTTCTCAAACCGTTCTGGCCCTAAATATTCATAGAGCTCGGTGGGCTTAATGGTGACTTTTCTCAGTTTTAGGTTCTCTACGATCTGAGAGGCAACCCTCCGCAGGATCGCCGCAATGCTTTGCTGCAATGAGCGCATGCCGGGTTCGCGACAATAAGAGGTCATGATCCTCTCAAGAGTCGCCTTGGGTATCTCGACTTGTTCCGCCTTCAATCCATGCCTCTCGAGCTCACGCGGCATAACGTGGGTTCGCGCGATCTGTTCTTTTTCCTCAAAGGTGTACCCGTTGAGTTCAATCACCTCCATCCGATCAAGCAAAGGCGCCGGAATGCTTGCCGTCGTATTCGCGGTCACCACGAACATCACGTTTGAAAGATCAAATGGCACATCCAAGTAATGGTCGAGGAAAGACTGGTTTTGCTCGGGATCAAGAACCTCGAGCAACGCGCTCGCAGGATCGCCTTGAAAACTGGCTCCTAGTTTATCGACCTCATCCAAAAGCAAGACCGGGTTCTGGCTGCCAGAGCGTTTGAGGGAACTGAGGATCTTGCCAGGCATTGCTCCGATGTAAGTACGGCGATGGCCTTTGATCTCAGCCTCATCCCGCATTCCTCCAAGCGAAAACCGGAAGAACTTCCTGCCCATGGCACGCGCGATCGATTTTCCCAAACTTGTTTTCCCCACGCCGGGCGGGCCTACAAGGCAAAGAACCGAACCTTTGGCCGAAGGATTGAGTTTTCTCACGGCAAGGTATTCTAAGATTCGATTTTTGACTTTGGGAATCCCGTAGTGGTCTTCTTCCAATACTTTTTTTGCATTCTTGAGATCGAGATTGTCTTCTGTCAGAGCGCCCCAAGGAAGAGAAAGCATCCAATCAAGGTAATTCCTCGTCACGTTGTATTCTGGAGACGAATCAGAAAGCGTCTCTAATTTTCCGAGCTCTTCGAGCGCGACTTTTTTTGCTTCCTCAGAAAGCTTGGTCTGCTCGATGCGCTCTCGGTATTTCTCGGCTGAGCGCGGTCCTTCTTCCTCGCCGCCCAACTCCCGCCTGATGCTTCTCATCTGCTCACGCAAAAAGAATTCGCGCTGCATGCGATGGATCTTCTGATTCACATCTTCATTGATCTTACGTTGCAAGTCGGCGACCTCTTGTTCTTTTTTGAGATGAAACAAGAGCTTTTCAAATCTTTCACGCACAATGGTGGTCTCAAGAAAGTCTTGCGCGTCTTCTTTTTTGAGAGAAAGAGCAAACGCAACAAGGTCAGCCAGAGCGGCTGCTCCAGGCGCATTCACCATGGCGATCTTGATTTCTTCGCTGAAGAAAGGATTGGTTTCTGAAAGCTTCTTCACCTGTGAAACAACCGAACGAGTCAAGGCATCAAGCTCGATCGACTTTTCCAAGATGTCGTCGAGATATTCCACTTGCACGACGCTATAAGGTTCTTCGCGCACCACCTTCTTCACGCGGAAACGTTTTAGGCTATGAACAAGTACAGTCATTCCGCCGTCCGAGGTGTTGAGTTTTTTGATGATGCGAACTGCCGTTCCTATGGAATAAAGCCCTCGCGGCAAATCGCTGTTCGGCAATCCCTCGGAATGCGCGTGTTCCGTAGAATCTTCTTTCGTTAGAATAAGTCCTACGATGCCTCGGTTTGCTAAAGCATGCTCTACCGTTTCTACAAGTTTGGCCTTGCTCAGGACAAGGGGCGTCACCATTCCCGGAAATACCGGAGAAGTTTGAATCGGTATTACAAATAAAGTTTGGGGCAATAGCGCGTCGGCTGCAACCAACTCTGAATTGGAAAGGACAGGTGCTTCGTTGCTTGATTCATCCATGTCTCTAAAATGGCAACGAAACCCAAAACGTCAATCCTGAGAAGGTCTAACTAATTGTGGCGACTTAAAATTTTCAATTCAATGTTACGAAGCATTTCGTTAGCTCGAGAGGAATCAGCCTCAGAAGCGGAAGTCCACCCATCGAAAGACCCATCTGATTTGAACTTCTCGATTTCTTCGTCAGTGTCGACCGTGACCTTCACGCTTCCAATCTGTTTATTTAATGATATCATAAACTTATATCGAGTCTGGAGATACTTCTTCCTCGGAAAACCATCTACCTTA
>JBFMCE010000008.1:0-55115 GCA_040754655.1 Bdellovibrionota bacterium
ATTCTTATTTTTTAAGAATTTTAAACCGTGAAAAACTGACCCACGTTCAAATCACTGCCCGCTTTGATCGGACCCTGAAAAGAAAAACGCTTCCTGAGAAGGTTTTTCAAATAGACCTTGATAAGCTTAAAAACGCAGCTGATCAAATGAGTGAAGCAGGCTTCACTGATGTTGGCGCAAGGCTCTCAAAGCTCGTACAAAGAGCTCAAGTTACCGGTAAAAAGATATCTATCTTCGATGTTAAAACAGCATTTGCCTCTAGCGCGCGCTATTCTAAAGTTGCTGAAAAAGAAACCTCAGCACTGACAACCGATGTAAAGAATCGTTTCTCAAAATACTCGAAATTCGCCGTAGACGGTAGGCTTTGCGGGCAATGCGATTCTGCAAACTCGATGTTCAACGACCTTGCACAAATTTTATTTGAAGGCGACGATCGCATCAGCTTTTCTACTGTCGGCGTAGTGCGTTCTCGAGCACGCCTTCCTCTAGGAAGGCAGCGCATTTATCTTCACGATATCGGTCACCTCATGACCCAGCTCAACATCGATGGCCAACCAGCGGCGATACTTGACGCCACTCCGTGGCGACCAGATCCTAGAAACCCGTTCAATCCGAAAGAATGGGCTAAGAACGCCTTAAGGGCAGCACGCGCGTGGTTTCGAGATCGAGCCTTCAAGCCTGAAAAGCAAGACATCGAAAAAAGTGCGGTAACCGAAGCGCAAGAAAAGGAAGAGCTTGCAGAGAAACAAAAAATTTCGAAATTAGACGAAATAGAGGTGAAACAAGCTGAACAGCAAAAGAACAATGCAGGATTTATTGAAACGCTCCCTGTCGATGAACCGAAGGAAAGCCCGTGGATCACCCGCTACAGCTCTCAGTCTCAGAAAAAACAAGCAGACTTTCTCAAAGATTTCGCAAAATACCGGTCAAGGCTCAGGTCTACCAACTCTGACCCCGCGAAGTCGGTTTATGCATTGCTCAAAGTAAACTCAGACTTTCTTGCCAATAATTCAACACTCGAAGCGGCCAAGCTTCAACTGATTCGTTTGTTTCCTGGAAAAGACGCAGAATCGATTCATTCACCAGAAACGCTGCTTTCATTCACAGCTTCGCGAGCCCGTGATGTCGCGAAAGAACTTCGTTACATTGAAAATCTTTCACCCAAGCATGCTCACAATAAATTTCCGCATCTCGCCAAAATCGAGGATCAAAGAAAGCTTAGAGAGTTGGCAAGCCATGTAGAATTGCCAGCTCTCGCGCTTAAGAACCCCGAGATTGAATCGCATCGAGCTTATCTCGCTAAAATCGAAAGAAAACTCGGAGCAGCTGCAGGTAAGTCGGCGACGGGAACCGGTTGCGCAACGCAAGCGGTAGGAAATCTTGTGCGCAATGCGGTTCTCAAAGGCCGGTGAACCTTAGAAGATCCACCAAAACTCCCACCAGCTTTTTCTTACAAAAGCACCTTGAACAAGCGACACCGAAACAGATTGTGCCCTGAAATAAAGCCCCCTCCAAAAAAAATCTTCCCGTTCACTCAACGTCTCAAAGTTCACTTCAAGCGCACCCTGCGCCATCAGGCCTTCGGCTACCTCTTGCATCGCTTTGCGCTCTTGTATGTTCAGTTCGACAGCGCCTGAATAGTGTTCGTAAAGCAGCCCTTCCAAAAGCATCAGCTCACTTTCAAAAGCGAGGTATTTCAGCGGCAGAGGACCTGCGGTCCGATACTCTTCAACCGAAACACAACGGTATCTGTTTACTTTGGCCTGTTTCGCCGTTTCCCAATAAAATCCCAAAACATTCTCAACCTCGTCAAACTCGAAAGCATTTTCACGAGACCATCCATTTTTCGTGAATACGACCCACGAATTGATGTAGACCGCAGTGTGTTCTGGCTTGGGATAAGTCCCTTTGATTCGCTCAGACACATCTTCAAGAACCATCGAATCGCTGCCGATACCGCGACCCACGGCCCGCCCCGTCTTGAACGAGATGCCCGCTTGCAACGAGCGCTTTGAAATGCGCCTTGACTGTATTTCTATTAGCCCGAGTGGCTATCACTACTTCTAAGACAGAGGCTGAGCCACGCTGTTTGACAAGCTCGATGATCTGAAGAGAAAGCTCAGGTAGTTTTGCAAACAAAACTTCGTCTTTAAGCTTTTTCTCAAGCGCCGCTTTCTGCTTTTGCATGCACTGAAGAAAAAAAACTATCCACTCTCCAATACCGGAATCCTTTTTCCCCAATGAGGTCTGCGCTCTTCTTAAGGCGAGATAGTAATTGTCTTTATTTTCCTCAATCACGCGCTCCATCGAACTATAGGGAACATAAGAATACCCATGACGAAGCAACAATAGCGTGGTCAACGCTCGCGATAATCTTCCGTTTCCATCTTGAAACGGATGAATCTTAAGAAATACGACCACGAGAATGCTGATCACCAAAAGAGGATGGAGTTTTTTTTCTTGAAGCTCGGCATTCGTCCAACCAACAAGCTCTGCCATGCTCTTTGGGGTATCAAAAGGAGAAGTAGTCTCAAAGATGACTCCAAGACTTTTGCCACTGGCGTCGAATGCTTCGACGCTGTTTGGTAATTTTTTATACTCGCCACGGTGGCGTTCATCTTTAGAGCTATGCTTCAACAGCACGCCGTGAAGCTGCTTGACATATTTTTCTGAGAGGGGAATTTCGGCAAAAGAACTGAAGATCAGTTCCATGATCTCGGCATAGCCAGCCACCTCCTGCTCGTCACGTGAGCGAAAGGAATAGGTTTTTACGCTACGAAGCAGTGCCTCAACTTCCACATTTGAAAGCTTGACCCCTTCAATTCGCGTGCTTGATCCCACAGATTCTATGGTTGCAACCTGCTTTAAGGCCGCTAAACGCTCTGGAGCCAAGGCATGGGTTGCTGTCCAACGACCCTTGAACTCGTCAAGTTCGGCGATAAGATTCACAATTTCTGTCGTAAGTGGGATCTCTAGGGCAAACAACTTCATATCCATTACTATATCCATTTATATCCATTTAATCAATATTAAAGCTCATAATTGGATACAAATGGATATTAAAATGGATATAAAACCCGATCTACTTGCCCTTAATCTTCTCAATAATTTTGGTTGTAGATTTGCCTTCAAGGTACTGCACGGAATAGACTCGGCCGCCCCACTCAAGCACTTCACGCGAACCTAAGATTTTAGAAACTTCCCAGTCACCGCCTTTGACCAAGACCTGCGGATGAAGCTTCTTAATTGTAGGAATAGGATTTGCCCCGCCAAACCAAGTCACAGCATCAACAGACTCAAGCCCTGAGAGCACAGCCATCCTGGATTTCAGCGGATTCACCGGGCGTCCAACGCCCTTCAGTTTGCGAACAGCAGCATCTGTGTCTAAAGCCACAACCAAGAAATCACCCTTGCTGCGCGCAGCTTCGAGATACTGAACATGCCCTGGATGCAAGATATCAAAGCACCCATTGGTAAACACCACACGTTTACCTTGCCGTGCGGCCTTGCGACAAAGCTCGGCCGCTTTGACCGGAGACAGAACCTTGCTTTGAGATGAACGAGGCTTATTAGACTTCAACCCACTCAACCTGCCACGACTTCGCTGTCGGTGATCACATCATGCCAGCATCGATGCTTGGGATCGAAAAAATACCAAAACAAACCGATTCCAAACGGAATCGCAGCCACAAAAAAACAAACCGCGCGCCCTAGAGTCGCAAAACCCGAGGCCGAACGAATGCGAATGCCTAAAATCGCCTTGCCCAGCGTTCTTCGCCAAGTGGTTTCTTGAATTAGAAAATAACCCATATGCACCACGACGTAGAGCAACACCAAGGGCCAGAACATCTGCATGCTGTCATTACGATCACGCATCAATGCGCCCACGTCGTACCCGTTCAAAGAGAAACTCGCCCAAACGATCACTCCAAAAATCAAAGCGGCAAATGCGAGATCAATGCAAAATGCGACGATGCGCTTTAAAAAACCTGCACTGACACTTTCTGTTTCAATTTGTTTCACAGGCGAGTGTGTCTCGAAGCTTGTTGTTTGCTGCACCTTTGTTTGGTGCTCCTCCGCAGGAAGCGGGCTCGCATCTGGCGAGCTGCGAGGAGATCTGGGCGGCGGAAAATTAAATTGCACCATTGGCCGTCGCTTCAAATGAGTGGGGGTGTAGGGCAATCCATCTGAGAAATGGTTGAGCCCTAATCCTTCAGTCATCGGCTTGAATCGATTCGGATCAAATTGTTCAATTTCTTTATCCATACCCACCTATTATGGTCAACGTAGTCTCACAAAGCAACAAAACTATCGCTAACTTCTCGAAACTAAACGACTGACGCGCATCAATGTCAAAGCAGAGACTATCGCGGTTTCAACGCGAAGCACCATTTTTCCAAGACTGTGCTCTCTCCAACCCGACGCCAAAAGCTCTTCTCGCTCATAAGGCGCAAACCCTCCTTCAGGACCGATAAGCAGGCTCACCGCCTGAGTTTTTGAGTTCGCCAGGTCACCCCACAAAGATTGCACCGCTCCTTTTTCTTCGACCTGTCCTCGCAGTTCGGAAGAAAAAACAAGACTGGGTTTTGAAACAGGTTTGATCCAACTTTTCCACTCAATGGGTTCAGCGATTCTCAGGTGCCACGCCTGTTCAGACTGTTCAAGGGCCTGATCGGCGATCATCCTCCAACGGTGCAGGTACTTCGCCAAATCGCCGCGATCAGGTTTCACGACGCTGCGTGAGCTCACGACCGGAGTCACTTGGGTGGCCTGGCATTCGACGGCCTTTTCAATGATCCAGTCCATCGTTGAATTCTTCGGCATGCACACGACGAGTTCCGTCTCAGGAAGTTTGGGTTGGGTGAAAAGAAGTTCTTCAAGCCTTGCCGCTCCAGAGTCACCGCGTTTTTCAAGGACCGCCCTGAAAACACGGCCTACTCCATCGATCACGCGCAACTCTTCATTCCATTCGGTTCTTAAAACCTTGCGCAAGTGTTTGAGTTTTTCACGCTCGATCTCTATCGCAACGCCAGCACCTTGCGCTTCGGCGGCGTCGGGAACTACGACCCAGCGGATTGCACCATGGCGAGAAGTCTTCATAATCGATCTTGCACCTCTATTTCTGCAAGCGTGTGAAAGCTTCCTGTCGGATAGAGCTTCACATTCTCAAATTTCTTATGGCCGATGAAAACCGTGTTCCAGTGCCATAAGGATACATAAGGTAATTCTATCGCGGCAAGCTTCTGAACTTCTGAAAATAAATTTCTTCGCTTTCGATCGTCTGGCTCAGACATAGCCTTGTCTAATAAATCATCCATGGCTTTGTTCGAATACGCGCCGCGGTTGAGCCCCCCTCGAGACTGGGATGAATGAAAAACCCGCGCGTAGATCGACGGATTCGTCACGCCGACCCACCTAGCCTGAAAAAGGTCGAAATTCCCCGCCTTGATCTCTGAAAAAAAAGTCCCTGTCTCCACGACCTGCAATCTTACGTCGATGCCCACTTGCCGCAGGTACTCGCTCAAGACCTTGGCCATATCGTAACCTGCGCGCTCAGAGGTCGTCTTGAAGTTCAGCGCGAACCGCTTGGCCCCGGGCGATGGCCTCGGAAAACCCGCTTCATCAAGAAGCCTTTCCGCCAGCGCCGGATCGTACGGATACGCCTCTACGGCGGGTTGGTAGTATTCACGGTGCGCTGACGACAGAATTCCGGTGGCCGGTTTCGCGTAACCGTGCATCCGATGTGTCAAGATCGTTTGAACGTCAATGCTATGGGCTATCGCCTGGCGCACCTTAAGATCCGCAAGCTTTGGATTTTTAAAGTTGAAGCAAAGATACCCAAAACTCACGCCTTCGGATTTCCTCAATTGCAGCTCGCCCTTCAGATGAGCTTGTAGATGATGGGTCTTGATCAAACCCAAGCTATTGATGGCTACGTTCGCATCGCCCCGGACTAAAAGTTGATATCGCGTAAGCTCATCCTGCACGAACAGGAACTTGATTTTCTTCAGATTCCCGCCCTGGTCTTCAGACATTTTGCTTTCAACTCTTTCTAAAAGCGCTCCGGAAGCAGTAAGCTCGACCAAACGAAACTGACCCGCGCCTACGACCGCTCCGTTCACTCGCTTGAACACCTTCACGGCGGGTAAGTCATATAAAAGAAAGGGCTGGGCGGCCCGTGTCTCAATGAAAAGATCGTGATCACCGCGATGATAAACCCGTTGCACCGGATCGAAGACGACTGCGTGAGGGCTTTTTTGACGAAACTCCTCAATAGAGCGCACCACATCCGATGCCCTCAACGGCGTTCCATCATGAAAAAAAAGACCTGGCCTTAGCTTAAAGTGAAAGCGCCTTTGGTTTTCTATGGCTACGCTCTCAGCCAGGCCTGGCGAGGGCTTCATGTCTTTTCCGATTTCAAAAAGACCGGCATGGATCAAATTGCCAATCTTCTGGCCTACCGCATCACCCGCGAGGTAGGGCTCAAGGTTGCGTGGGCGTGATTCAACAACCACGACGGCAGTATCTGCCGGTACCGAAGGCCTCTGGCACGCAATCCCAAACCACAGGGGAAGAACTGCCAGTAGACGAGAAATAAATCGCAGCCCGGCAGTTGGAAAATTTCTCGGCATCCCATAGACTTAACACAGCATGGATGCGCGAAGATATCGTCAACTTTTAGGTGTTCTTTCAATAATGATCTCGTTCTGCCTCTCTGCGCCAGAAGTTCGGGCTGAAGAGTCAACGACGACACAAGATATTGAGATGGTAAAGGCCGGACTTCTCGTCGAGCCTCCTTTGCGCAAGAGGGTTGAGTTCTGGATTTCGATTTACACCCAGTACTCGACCTCGGAAGGCGTCATACACGACGCCAAATACCCCGAGATCATCTACGAGAAACTCGATTTCAGATCTGACAGCGAAGACTTTTCAACGCCACAAAAGGTCAAACAAAAAAGAAAGCAAAACAAGATCAAGGAAGTGAAAAACTTCTATCAAAAGCTTTTGCTGGCGATGCACAAGAAACAAAAGAAAAATGAGCCCTTTTCCGAAGCTGAAAAACGCATCGCTGATCTCTACAAAACCGTGGACGAGCCCAACAAATTCCACAGCGCAGCCCACAATAAGCGCATTCGTTTTCAATTGGGCCAGAAAGATCGCTTCCTTCAGGGGCTGTATTATTCGGGCCGTTACCTTGGCATCATGGAAAAAATCTTCAAAGCCAGGGGAGTGCCTGTCGCGATCACGCGGTTGCCCTTCGTCGAATCTTCCTTCAATCTGAAAGCCAGGTCGAAAGTGGGCGCAAGCGGCATCTGGCAGTTCATGCGCTCGACCGGAAAGCTCTACCTCAAGATCAACGACACCATTGATGAACGCAATGATCCTATTCGAGCCACCGAGGCGGCCGCGTCTTTGCTTCTTCACAATTATGAAGCCTTAGGCAGCTGGCCCTTGGCTATCACCGCGTACAACCACGGCCGCAAAGGATTGATGCGCGCGGTTCGAAAGGTGGGCAGCGATGAACTTCACGAGATCATCGATGAGTACCGGTCTCGAAGTTTCGGTTTCGCCTCGAGCAACTTCTTCGCGGAATTCATGGCCGCGGCTGAAGTCGAAAGAAATGCGACCAAGTACTTTGGCTCGGTTGAGCGCGACAAGCCCATCGAATTCTCTGAGTTCGTCATGAACGATTACATCAGAGTGCATGATCTTGCGACCTACACTCGCATCTCGCCTGATGCCTTGATGGAATTGAATCCCGGGCTCTCAGATCAAGTCGTGAAAGGAAAGAAATTCATTCCTTCCGGATACGTTTTGAGAATACCGGTCGACTTCAAAGAAACATTCCTCGCGCGGTACAACGAAATTCCCGCGAACAAGCGATACAATGCCCAAGCGCAGCCCAAGCCCATCTTCAAGACAAGTTCGCGCGCAACGCCTCGAACGCGCAGCATCAGCAAGTCAAATTAACTGCTTGACCAAGTGATCGTCTGTCATTAATAAGCGGTCTCTCAAGTGGCCATCGGGGGTATCAGCATCTTGACCCACACCCTTGAGAAAATACCCCCGATGGTTCGCGAGAGGTTCCTTGCAACCCGCTCTCGGATAACGTAGATTTCCTTCTCATCATGTTTCTCATCGGCATCGCAGGCGGCTCAGGCTCTGGAAAAACCACATTTGCTCAAAAAGTCGTTCGCCTCGTAGCGTCAGACCAGCTCATACATTTGCATCAAGATTCTTATTACCTCCCTTCGCAATCCAAGGAAAACTTTGTGAAAGGGAAACCCAATTTCGACCACCCCGACGCTTTCGATTGGGCATTGCTTCGAAGCCAACTGATCGCAATCAAAAGAGGAGAGAGCATCGCCTGCCCGGTTTATGATTTCACGACAAGCACTCGCAAGCCCGAGACGCTTTCGGTAGGCCCTGCTAAAATCTGCGTTTTCGACGGCATTTACGCCCTTTGGGACGAAGAGATCCGCTCGATGATGAATCTCAGGGTCTTTCTCGATGTCGATGCCGATATCCGTTTCATCCGGCGTCTTCATCGCGATGTGAAAGAACGCGGTCGAAACCTTGATAGCATCATCACCCAATATTATGACACCGTAAGGCCGATGCACCGGCAATACCTTGAACCCACGATGCAGTTCGCTGACCTCACGGTTGGCGAGGAAACCGATACTCCGGCCGAGGTGCTGGCAAGCCGGATTCGGGAAGTGCTGCAGGAGAATGGCTCATGAAAAAAACAGGGCTTCGCATCATTCCGATCGGAGGGCTGGGCGAGATTGGCTTGAACTGCATGCTCTTTGAGTATGAAGACGAGATCATCGTGGTCGACTGCGGTGTGATGTTTTCAGACCTGCAGATGTTGGGCGTGGAATTCGTCATTCCTGACATGAGCTACCTCAAAGAAAACAAAGATCGCATCAAGGCTTACATCATCACGCATGCGCACGAAGATCACATCGGCGCCCTGCCATTTGCGATGAAAAGCCACCCTGCTCCGATTTATTCGACGAAATTCGCGCAAAAGCTCATCGAATCGAAATTCGTTGAGCACGAGATCAACGCCGACTTCAAGATCTACACCCCGGGCGAAGCGATGAAGTTCAAGCACTTCAAAGTAACGCCGATCCCGGTGAACCACTCGATCGTCGAAGCGATGGCGCTGATCATCGATACACCTGTGGGAAAAATCGTATTCACGGGCGATTTCAAGATCGATCCCAGCCCATATTATGGAAAACCAATGGATCCCACACCTTTTCGCGAAGCCGGTGATCAGGGGGTCGTTTTGCTGATGAGTGATTCGACTAATGTCGAGAGGGAAGGGTTCTCGATCTCGGAAGAGCGCATCTATCACAAGTTCGAGGAAATTTTTTCGAAGGCCAAAGGCCTCACGGTAGTTGCGGTTTTCGCGTCGAACATCGCGCGCATCGGGCAGGTCTTCGAGATCGCCGAAAAGCTTGGCAAGAAAGTGGCGCTGATGGGGCGGAGCATGGAACAAAACACCCGTATCGGCTTCGAGACGGGTTACCTTAAAAACATGCATAATGTGCTGATCGATCTTGATGACCTCGATGATTACCCTCGCGACAATTGCATCGTGCTCTCAACCGGAAGCCAGGGCGAATACCGCTCGGCACTTGCGCGCATCGCAAATGATGAACATAGAGGGGTAAAACTCTCTGAAGGCGATCTCGTGGTGATGTCGAGCAAGTTCATCCCGGGCAATGAAAAAGCCATCGGGAGAATGATCAACTCGCTCTTTAAACTGGGGGCCGATGTCTTGTACGAGTCAGTCGCGGACATTCACGTCTCGGGCCACGCGAACGCCGATGAGCTGAGAGCCATGCTGCACATGACAAGGCCCAAGTTCTTCATCCCCGTGCATGGCGAGTACCGGCACTTGGTGAAGCATTCTCGTTTAGCCGTAGCTACCAATGTGAAGGCAGAGAATTCGCTGATCGCAGTGAATGGTGATGTGCTTGAGCTGACGCCTACAAGTTTTAAAAAGGTTGATCACTTCGAAGAAAACAGGGTTTTCATCGAAGGCCAGGGCGGAAAAGATGTGAGCAAGGTGATCATCAAAGACAGACGCAAGGTCGCTGAAACCGGAATCGTTTTTGGCGTGCTCATCCGCAATTCTGTGACGGGCCAGATCATGGCTGAACCCGATATCATCACTCGCGGACTGCTCGCAAAAGAAGATGAGGGAACCCTGCTTGATGACGCAAAACAAGTTCTACTCGCGATTGTTGAAGATGTTGAGCGTTCATCGAAATCAAAGTCGATCGACTTGCAAGAAGAAATTCGCTTGGGCCTGAGGCGTTATTTCCAAAGCCGAATAGGGAAGAAGCCTGTCGTTCTACCAATACTCGTTGATGTATGATGCATAATGCGCTCGCGCGATCAAAGACTACGACCGACAAAATAAAATTGAGCGCGCATCTTTGCCTCATAGCCATCGCCTTTTTTCTCGCTGCTTACACGCAGCTTTGGCATTTCACGACGGTGCCCGGTCTTCATTTCGATGAAGCTTGGCAAGGCTTGTATGCCCACCGTATCGCAACCGAAGCAAACTTTTGGCCAGCCTCGGCAATGAACTCTTACACGACACCTGTGGTTCACTACTTCTTAGCATTGGTTTTTAAGGTGTTCTCTCCAACTCTTGAAGCCATGAGGGGTTTTTATGCAGCCATCAACCTTGTCACTCTTGGTTTGATCGCCGCGTTGATCGCGCGATTCCGTGGCTCGCTTGCAGCCACGTGGTTTACCGGGCTCTGGGCCTTGCTTCCGCTCAGCATCCACAACCACAGGTTTTATGTTGAGCTCACGGGTTTTCACGGATTTTGTTTTGCGCTTCTTCTTTGGGGTCTTGCGCTTTGGAAAACGCGTCCGCGAATTGCCATCGTCTTGATCGGATCGAGCGTTATGCTGGGCGCTTACAGCCACGTCTTATTTATCGCGACGTATCTCGCGGCACTTGTCGTATTGCCCATGTTCTTTGAGAAAGAATTCAAGTCACCGCGAGTGCGTTTAACGATTGCTCTGATTGCCTTCTTTTTGGTGCCCCTGACGCTAAGAATGGGCATCGGACTAAAAAAACCACTTCCTTTTCTGTTAGCATCTGTTCTTTTCATGCTGGGATTCATCGTCGCGAGCGCATCAAAGCTTGGCCTTTCCAGAAAGATTTGGGATGGATGGATCACTCATAGCAAGCTGTTCTCAAAAATCGCGATGCTCGGAGCGATTCCTTTTCTGATCGCTTTTGTTTTCTTGCATTGGAATGGCCTTTGGCCCTACGCCCAAGCGACCGGGCACCTGCACAAGTTTTGGTTGCCGGTGAACGCTATTTTATTTTTAGGCCTTGGCCTTCACTCTTATCGCATGAGAAAAAAGCACGATCAAAGCCGTCTTTATTGGCAATTCTTTCTCGTCAATTTTTTCATCTCAAGCCTTCTCATCTTTAAACAAAGCCCGCGCTATTACATGGTATCAACACTCATTGCCATGGCGTGGGTGAGCATCGGCCTTGCTCAAATCAAAATACGGCAAGCTCAAGCAGCGATTGCGGTAGTTTTCGTGGCGTGGAATCTTTTTGCCTTCCAAAAGTTTTACATCACACAATTTGAGCGCGAGGGCTCGACCACGCTCGAGTTCAAGCTCGGGCCCTTTCATGACAATGGACGCGACTTCAGGCCATTTCAAAAAGTCTTCGCATTCATGGTTGAAAAAAACTGCCAAGACAACATGCGTTGGGTCGAAGATGACCGGTTCTTGCTTCCGATCGAGTTTTTGCGCCTTACAGCTCCGCCCGCTGATCCAAAGGGGCCTCAATGCCCCTGGCCAAGAGAGAACCTGTTCTTTTCGCACATCCCAAACTATGACGAGAATTTTCGCGGCATTCGAGACGATAGAAACACGCCACCTCCGGTTGCGAACGTGAAATTCCTTGCTCATTTTTTAGAATGGGGTGATCTTGCTCTTTGGATGCGGCGATGACTAAACTCTTATACAAAATTCCTGCAAAACCTTTCCTCGTGCTGATGGTCCTGCTCGCGCTTTTACCTTTTCTTGACCTGCGCGTGCTTCGCATGGCCGGAGATGAAAAAGTCTATCTGACCACCGCTATCGAAATGGCTAGAGACGGTCGCTGGTTCGTGCAAACTTTGGCGGACGAGCCGAATTATTTCAAAGGACCACTTCATTATCTGTTCACAAGAGCGGGCCTCTCTGTGTTTGGAGATCGCCTTATCGCAGGCCTTTGGATGAATGCGGCGCTTGCATTGGCGGCGGCGTTTGCGATGTATTCACTGGGTCGCAAGCGCTGGGGAGAAAAAAACGGGCTACTTCTGGGAGTAGCGACTGCGCTGAATGTCGGCGTGTTCTCGCATGCTTTGGCCAGTCAAATGGAAGTCGAGCTCTGCGCCTTCTTCGCGTTCGCTGCGGCTGCATTGGGATTGAATCCGGCGCGCGCGGGCTTTCGCGGTGATGTTGTTTTCTGGTTGATTGCGGGTGTGGCTGGATGGGCGAAGAGCCCCGTTTACTCAGTGCTGATTGGACTGAGCGGCATATTGTACTGGGCGCTCACGGGTCAGCTTGTTTCACGGCTGCGTTCGTCGGGCTCGTGGCTTGCGTTTTTAACGGGCGCGCTTGTTGGCATTGGTGGGTACGCACCAGCCTTTTTCTTGGATCGTGAAAACTTCGTGAACACGTTCATCTTGCGCGAACAATTCCAGAAAGCGAACAACCGCAGGGCTTGGCATTACGTTCTTCTTCCATTGATTCATTTCGCGCTGCCATGGACGTTCGTAGTCTTGGCTGGTCTCGCAAAGATGGCGCGGATGGCTTTTTTGTCGCCTCAGAAGCGCTTATCGCTGCTCAAAAAAGCTGATCTTCAAATGATGAAGCTTGGGCTTGCAATCGCGCTTCCGAGCTTAGTGATGTGGTCGACCTGGACTTACAAAGGACAGAATTACAATCTGCCGACGATGGCTGGTTTGCTTCTCTTTGGATGGGCTTGTTTTAACGGGGAGATCCCAAAGCTTGCGACCAGGCTTGCCGGAGCCATCGGGCTTGTCTTTTTTGCGGCACTGCTCGCGGTTGTGTTGCATTTTTGGCCCTTGCCCGATTGGTGGGGAAGAGGTTGGCTATTGTTGTCGTTCGCAGGGATTCTCGCTTTCTCAGCGACGTTTCTTTTGTCAGAAGACTTTAGAGTTTTAACCGCGGGGGCGGTGGCTTTTTTCATCGCTTTTGGCGCGCTGATCACGCCGCCAGGTGAACGCGAGATGCTCGACATCAGACGCTTCGTAAAAGAACACAAGAACTTAACCTACCACTATTACAACCTTGATCCTTCGATCTGGTCAGAGTGGTCTGTCTTGCAGCTTACGTTGCACCAGCCTATTTATGGTTTGCATAAAGCCCATCAACTCGCAAAAGCCGTGCAACCCGGAAACGTGATCTTGGTTCAAAATATTTCAAATCTCAATCGCGTGATGGACTACTGGAGAAAACTCTACGGCCCAGAGTCTGGGAATGTATCGTCGGGCGGAAGCACGAGCGGCATCGGCGTGGGTGGCAGTGCAAACGCTGACGCGGGGACTAGCGTGGGTGGCGGCACGGTTGCACGGACGCCTGTGGTCACACCCTGGACCCGCTGGCTCACCAAAGGCAAAACTCCTGAGGGAAAGAGCAAATGGAAGGCAGCCTGGGAGGGCCGCGACCTTCGTCAGCTCGAGCGCGAATTTTTCATCGTTTGGTTTCCTTGAATTTTTCTGCACAAACTTGGCAGGGTTCACTGTTTATTGGCGCGTTGGCAATTGTTCTATTGGTGACGGCAACGCACCCCATCTGCACTCTATCTCCACATGCCCCCCAACTTCTCAAGGCCCCCAAGACGCGGCCCAAAATACCAACCTTTTATTGTCAGAATACTCGGCGCACGCCGAGTTCGCAGATGAAAACCATTATTTGTCAGCTACTTAGCAGGTACCCCATTCTCAACACATCCCAAATCATTGCGTTAAGCCCACAAACTCTTACTCCATTTGTTTCCAGGCCCCGCTTCACCCCAACACCCGAAAAACTTCATCCGCTACTTTTCGCCACCGCCCACGAAGCAAGGTTTGGGTTTTCTCATCTTTGATTCCAGTGTGATTGAAAACGAGGATAGATTTCCCAGCCGGACGCGCTACAAGCAGGAGCTCGACCACGGTCTTTTTCTGCCACTGAGGGTCTTGCCAAAAGAGCCTCACACGCCTGTTCTTTTTCATCGTTCTGATCTCACCAAAATACCCGTCACTCGTTTCAAATTGAGATTTCGGCCGAATCTCTACTTTCGCTAGGGGATTTAGCCAAATGCGCTGGCCCTTTTCTGAGATTAAGAACCCCCAAACTTTCGGGGCACCATGAGGCAAAGACTTCGTCGCCGTCACCATGTAGTTGCCTTTGGCGTCTTGGCCTTCTTTGCGGCGACCGATTGCGATTTCAAAACCCACCGCAACACCCTGCTGCCACCACGGAGTGAGCTTGTATTTAACTTTCAAATATTCGGCGATCTCTGAATGCGTCCACGAACGCGCACCGGCTTTCTCTAAGACCGCGACCCATTCTTTCCAATGGCGTTTCGTGCCTTTAAAAACCGACTCCGTCGTCACTTTTCCGATCTTTTTGAAGTCGTTCTGCTTTCCTTCGATGATTTCAGAAAATTCTAAGTAAGTTTTCATCACGGCCTGTCCAATAAACTCAAAAAATCGACAATGTTATTTGTGTATGATAGCGCACCAAGAAATGATCCGCATCATCCCAACTCTTTTATTTTTTCTCTCCACAACCAGCAGCGTAATCGCTGGGCCTTTTGACTTCGTTGACGTACGGGTTCTAAGGTTCTTCCGAGATGGCCCCATTTTTAAAAGCGTTCAAGATGTTGATAAAATGGTACCTCTTGAAAAGTTAATGCCATTTCTCAGCGCAGACGACGTCACCCGCCTCAAAGCCCTGGTTTATTTTCGGATGCTTGACCTCTATCCTGAACTTAAGGCGCTTTCAGAAACCTCGTTCAAAAATTCCTTTCGTTTTAGCCTGTTCTTAGGACTGGCAGATGCTAAACGGTTCCAAAAAGCCATTCCGGGCATGAACTTTGTCCTTCCTCAATTGCACGTCCATGGAAGCCCAGGAATTTCCGTAAAAGATGGGTTCTCGTTAGGTTCAAAAGGAGAACCCAGGTTTATCGAAGACCTCTCCCTTAGCTTCAGTGCCCCAGTGGCCTTTGATCTAGAAGCAGATACCGAGTTCGAAAAGGAGCTGCAAAATAGAAAACACCTCTTCGATCATCCTGAAGGCAAAAGGATACTTCTTGAGGTGTTCATCCAATCCATCATAAAAATGGATTTCTACGCAGCCATCCCGCCGGAAGCCATGAGAAGAACTCTAATTGATGGCTTTCCCGAATTGGAAATGGAGTTTCTTGCGTGGGACCTCTCAAAGCAGTCCCACCAACCTGCAAACAAACTCATCCAGCTGCACAGAACCACACTCAAACGCATCGATGAGGTTTTAGCGCAGGCAAAAACACGGGCTAGCCAGCAGTTTGCGACCAGGCATGAACTCACGATCAAGATCAACCGCTCGCACGAACGTTTGAAAAAAGTCGAAGAAGAGATACAGACTGCTGAAACTAGACTGCGCTCTCTTGAAGAAGCGCGGCAAACCCTGCTTACCGGAAACAATGACCTCGGCTCAGTTAAAACTCGCTTGCAACTTGAACTCGAAGAGCTCGAAAACCAAATTCGATCACGCAAAGAGGGCCTTGAGGCAGAGTTTAGGCTTTATCTCACCGAGAGCCTAAACCAAAAAAACCATTTTCGTTACGAAATCCAAGAAAAGGTTTCTGGCTCTGAACTGATTCCTAGGCACAATAGCAGCGAACTGCCAAACGAGGTCCAACTGCAGCAAAGGCTCGAGGCCTTTGTCTACCGTTTGCTTTCTTCTGAGCGTGATACAAACCTCATCGTGCATGGAGACATTTGGAAATCCTCAAACCTGTCGATTGGTTTGTTCACAAGTCTTCTCGCCGTCGATGACAAAAGAGGTCGCGTCGACAAACTCTTGCGTCGCACCAAGCTCTCATTTCAAATTCGTGCCGCGGCCATCGTGCGTACGCCTGCGCATTCTTATGCGAGCCCCATCAATACCATCTTCACCATCTCATTCGACGGATCTAGTTTCTCTTTGTCTGAGAGCAGCTCCAGTAGCTTATCTGCTTTGTCTCACAAGATTAAAAACGCAGCAGACGAGGTGCTCTTCGCTGAACAGCTTGAGCCAAGCGCGAACCAAATCAACCGTTTTCTTGAAGCGAAAACGTCCGAATCCCGTCTTCTTCAAAGCGGCAACGTAGCAACAACTTGCGAAACCGGACTAACCCTCACCCGAGGCAACGACTGATTTCGAAAGCCCTTCTCAGCGCCTCTGCCGCACCAATAGCGCCATCGAATCAAGCCATGACAATCGGTCATCTTGCGGCAAGAGCGCGCGATAAGGATCATCGGCGAGTTCCGTCAAATAAAGAGCGGGTTTGATATTGTCTTGGAAAACCTTATCAATCACTTTTACACCAGGGTAAAAGGCTCCACCTGACATGTCTTTGGGACTGAGCTCGAAGGTGAATGAAAAAATGCCCAAGGCCCCGTACACCCAATCCGTCGTATCACCGCTTGTAATATAGAGCTCGCTTGACTGTTGGGGCGTATAGCCCGTCCACTTCGCCATTTTCTCAGCCATCGCGACGTGGGCTTTATAATCATCTTCCTTCTCAACCTTATCGTACGTATAGCCCCACGGATACAAGATCAGCTCGCTGAAAGTATGGTAGCTCAACACGATCTTGATATTCGGGCGGTCTTCAATGAACTTCTTCACCGCTTGAGTCTCTGGCTCGCTGAACGCATGCTCACCGCGGTAAATGTCGCTTGAAGGCACGCCGCTTGAGCCCCCTTGGCCCCACTTGTATCCATAGTTTCTATTGAGATCGACGCCAGGGTTCACCTCATTATTTGGTCGCGTGTTCTTGCGATGCCAAAGGTATTTGCCCGTTGAGATGTCGCGCGCCACCCCGTCAGGGTTCAGCATCGGAACCACATAGATATCGCGTTTTCGCACGAGGTTCGTGATCTCGGCGTCAGACCCATAATGTTCTGCGATGTATTGCAGGAACATCAACGGAATCTCTGCGCTCAAGTGCTCACGCGCATGATGGTTGCCAACGAAGAATATGCCAGGTTTCGCTGAGATGAGCACAGGATTGTCGCCGTGGGCGAGTGCGTTTGAGTTGACTTGCACCGCCCAGATATCCCTGCCTTCAAAGGTTTTACCGATGCTGAACTTGCGCATCAACATGAAGTTCTTCGTCACAAGCTCATCGATGGCCTTTTCCATCTCTTCCACGTTGTGGAAACGAGCGTCTTCCTCCGGAAAATCCATTGGGCTTGTGCGCTCATTCACGCGGAAGGTTTCCACAAGAGAAAGTCCGCTTTTCTTGACCTTCTCCAAGACCTCGTCTGAAGCCAGGCCATAGACGCCGTCACTCACGACCGCTTCGATGCTTACGCCCAGGTCGGCAATTTTTGACCGCTCGAACTTGTCTTTCGCTTTGAGATGCACGAAATGATGGCCGCTGCCCTCATGAGCGAAAGCCATCATCGTTTGAAGAACAAATGCAAAAACCGCCATGAACGCCGTCATCATATCAAGAGTCCCCATGCGCCTGAGAAGTTAAAATGCCGTTTGACTGCCTTGTTTAAGCGAAACACTAAACCCGCGTCCTTGATTCGGCAAATCTTTCCTGCCAGGTCGCAAAGTTCCAAATTTATAAATGAAATCAATTTATTGCGCCGCACAAACAACCGCTGAGCCATGCACCCATGCAATAGAACAGAACAGTATCAACTCGCACATACCCGACTTATTAACTAAAGTAATAGAAAGTTCTGCCGATAGGTTAGTGTGTGACGGAGGAAGGGAAAATGGGAAAACAAGACTCTCCAAACGAAGGAAAAAAATCACAACCCGCGGGTGAGAACAAAGCACCTAAAGGTGAAGGCGGACATGGCGGTAGCAACCATGGCCACGGCGGCGGGTCTTCTCATGGACCTTCTGCTTCTTCAGGTGGTGGCGGCGGCGGTAAAAACGTCGGCGCGAAAGTGGGTTGCTTAGCCCTGACGTGCAAAGAAAAAGATGTGCGCTTGGGTTTCTGCGAAGAACACTTTCGACAATTCAAATTTGGATTGATCACCAAGACCGGACAAAAAGTTTTGGATTTTGAGAAAAAATTTGAGCACTACCAGAAATGGCTTAGCGCTCAACGAGTTGCCTGATGGCAGCAGAGCTGTACCCACCCACCTCTGGACACCTCGAGGCATTTCAGCCGATTGCTATCGGACCTCGAGGTGTCTAAAACAACCCGACGCGGGAGGTTGTTTTAGGGCGCGCAAATCGGGCGCGTAGGCCAGAAGAAAAATGGGTGAGGTGCATGCGGAACGTAAGTGATGGCTCAGACGCTGATCACGGGTGCAGTAAGAAATGGGGCCTTCTCTCTTGAAAAAGAGGAGGTCCCATTTCTATTTTCTAGGATCTGATTAATTCAAATAATTAAATTTTTGCAATTCATGTGCAGCCTACCGAACAACAACGACATTTGGAATTCCTGCAAAATCATTGTCGAGAGTTAAAAGAGAAACACCCGCCTCTTTGGCAAACGCAAGAATCAAGCTATCCGCCATCGCAAGCTCAAACTCAATTGAGAGATCAGCTGCATAAAGCGCGATTTCGCGCGTAAGATCGAGTGTTCGGTACTTTTCAAGAAACCCATCGCTTCCAAAGCCTCTGATTCTGAAACTCTGGTGCGAAGTTTTTTATAGCACTCATAGAAAGCGATCACCGGAATAAAAACCGGCTCACCCGACATCTTTTCAATACACTTCTGATGGAGGGGACGTTTCAGCAAAAGTTCCAAGATGACTGAACTATCAATGACCATCTCAAACCTTGCGATCTTTTTTCTCTCGCAGACCTTTAAGGTCTTGAGCAGTGAACTTACCAACAAGCTTGGACTGGATTTCTTTCAGATTTCGAACGGGAACGAGATAGGCAATGCCGCCTTTGGCAATCACGCCGACCTGCATGCCAGGCTTAATACCCAGCGCTTTTCTCACCTTTTCGGGGATGACAATCTGATACTTGGGCGAAACTTTCACAGTCATATTGAAGCCATTGTAACCCAAACTGTCGATCGACGTTAATACCGTTTAACCAACGAACCAGCGCTACTTCACAGCCGCGATCGCAGCCGTTTGAATCTCCATCAACTCTTTGAGCGCTACCGTTGCATGGTCGGTCATGCTGTCCATATCGGCTCTAGAAAAAGCTTCGTGTTCTGCCGTTCCTTGAATCTCAACGAACAAGCCCTTACCCGTCATGACAAAATTCATATCGACCCCACATGATGAGTCTTCATCGTAATCAAGATCAACCAAAACTTTGCCGTCTTTCATGCCCACACTCACAGCAGCCACCTGATCGACGATCGGGGTTTCTGCCCAGCCCTGAGCTTTTTTAAGTTTATTGATCGCCAGCACTAATGCCACATAACCACCGGTGATCGAAGCCGTGCGAGTGCCACCATCGGCCTGCAAGACATCGCAATCGACCATGACCGAACGCTCACCCAGACGCTTGAGGTTGATCACCGTGCGCAACGCCCTTCCCACCAGGCGCTGGATCTCATGCGTGCGGCCTGACATCTTATCGCGCTCGCGCTTCATGCGGGTGTGGGTTGAGCGCGGAAGCATGCCATATTCAGCAGTGATCCAGCCCTGACCCTTGCCTTTAAGCCACTGTGGCACCGACTCTTCAATCGAAGCCGTGCACAAGACTCTCGTGCGACCGAATTCAACGATCGCCGAACCTTCAGCGTATGCATTGACTTGGGTCGTGATTTTCACCGGACGCATCGCGGAACTCAAACGATCGTATGAACGCGGCATAAATTCAGTAAACCTCCTTGAGAGCAGACTTTTCGCTGTAGCGCTTCAAAGCTTGAACGACGCCTTTCACGAAATCATCGCGAAAGTTCACGTCCATCAACCTTCCCCGGTCGCCGGTGCTCGACAAAAACCCGATTTCAACCAAAGCCGAGGGCATAGCGACCTGGGATAAAACATAAAACATGGCTTGTTTCACCCCCCGATTCTTTAAGCCAAAGCGAGAATCAAGGGTAGACAATTCTTGTTGGATGAGTGCGGCCACCAAAGCGCTGTCTTGTATGTACTTGGTTTGCTCCATGTCGATCAATATCTTTGTGACGGCGTCATTCGAATCTTTGATGCCAGAGCTCTTGAGCCACGATTCGTTCTCAAGCAGGGCAAGCTTTCTGGCATCTTTGTCAGTGGCTTCAGTGCTCAAGATATAGGTCTCTACGCCTTCGATGCTTGCGCTCGGGGCATGATTCACATGAAGACTCAAGAAAAGGTTCGCACCCTTTGAATTGGCGAATTTCGCGCGGTCAGGCAGGCTCACATACCGGTCTTCTTCACGCGTCAAGAAAACCTCAACCCCCGGCATCTGCCGCTTGATCTCGTCACGCAATTTCAAGCCGTAGATCACCGCGACGTCTTTTTCATGGATGCTGCCAAAACCAGTTCCCCAGTCGTTGCCCCCGTGGCCGGGGTCTAAGACGATCACGCTCAAAGCCTGGGCAGGCTTGGGCTCAGCCATTGAAACAGAATTCGAAGTTTTTTTGTTCTGAGGGGCCTTTGACGCCGCTAGTGAGGGCGCTTGTTTTTCCTCGATATAACCTAGCTGAAGGCTCACGGCGAGCTTTGAGGCCAGATCAATCGGAAGCAGATACCCCTCGCCGCCATGGCTTAAGATGACTCCCTCGAAATCAACGATCTTTCCATCAACTAAAGCCACATGGGTCAGCGAGCTTACGATCGCACTCAGGCGTTCTTGTCGATTTTGAATGATCACCCGGTGTTGTGGCCACTGATAAAGCGTCTGACAACCTAAGGCGTAACAGAACTGCTTCACCGAGACATAAGTTTGATTCTTCTTTTTGACTGTCGAAAGGGTGCCTCGCGCCTGGCGGTCCTTGCCTGGGCTCACAAAATGCCAATCGGCTACGGCGGACCACGGCACAATGTGCGCCAGAACGAGAATCAGAAACGAAATGAACCTCATCTATAAAGGTTTACGAGAAAATCAACCGCTTTACAATACACCGCTCTCGGGTAGATAAGGGGCCATGGCAAAAACCATCTTAGACCACGCCGAAGTAGATCGCCTTATCGCTCTTGCTCTTGAAGAAGACGGCGTCGAGAACGATCTGACTTCATTGGCAACGGGTTTAGAATCGCGCTCGGATAAAATCGTTCGCGCCAGCATTGTCGCAAAAAAATCCACGATTGCAGCGGGTTATCCGATCCTAGAGAAAATCTTGAAATTGGCGCGAGCAGATCAGAGCTTGCGAGTCTCTTCGCTTGCAGCCGAGGGAGCATCTTTAGCAGCAAATACCCAGTGGATCATCTTCGAAGGCCGAGCGATCGATCTTCTAAGGCTAGAACGCACGATATTGAACTTTCTGATGCGCATGTCAGGAATCGCCACCGCCACCAACGCAGCCGTGGCGGCCGTGCAAGGGACTCATTGCAAGATTCTTCATACCCGAAAAACCGCGCCTGGCCACAGGCGCACCGATGTGTACGCCGCTCTTGCCGCTGGCGCGCATCCGCACAGACGTTCGTTAGATGACGCGATCTTAGTAAAAGAAAATCATTTGCGGGCTGCAAACTCGTTTCAAGAACTGATCGAGGGCATTCAAAAACTTCGCGACAAGGCAAGCTTCGTTGAAATCGAGGTCACTGACTTTACCGAGCTCAAACACGCGCTCATGGCGAAACCTGATCGCATCATGCTTGATAATTTTTCAGCGAGAGACGTGGAACGCGCGGTGAATCTTTTCGGCTCTTCGGTGCAACTCGAAGCCTCGGGCTCGATCAACCTCTCAAATGTGAGGCAGTACGCTGAGACAGGGGTGGATTTCATCTCGATGGGATATCTTACGCACTCCGCGCCATCGGCTGATCTCTCGATGCTCTTTGATATTCCATAGTGGCGATGATGTCTCAAACTCTCTTAAAAACCATCGAACTTGATGAATGCGACTCAACCAACGACGAAGCATGGCGATTTGAACCACGAACGCTCATACTGGCGAATCGGCAGCGTTCAGGCCGAGGCAGGCAAGGAAGAACTTGGGAAAGCGACGCCAGCGGGAACATCTATGCCTCGCTACATCTTGAACCACCAGGCTTGATGGCGCCTTGGATTCCGCTGGCAGCCGGCGTTTCTGCGATCGAAGCGTTGCAACATGCCTGTGAGGCGCTCAATTGCCCGACGCCACGAAATCTTCGGTTAAAGTGGCCCAATGACATCATGATCGCCCACGCCAAAATGGGCGGAATTCTTTGCGAGTCACGCGTCATGGGCGAAAAACTCTCTGGGATCGTAGTGGGTTTTGGCCTTAACTTCTCTCATGCGCCGAAGATTTCATCGCTAGAAACTGTTGATTTGTTTGGCACCATCGACCTCAAACCTCAATCACAGCTTTCACCATCGCTTCGCAGCGCCGTTCGAACCTTGATCGCACGCCAATGGGCCTTGCGTCTGATCGAGTGGAACAAGCTCCTCGCTAAGGAGAGAACCTCGGAGCTTCGCGAGGCATGGAAGACTTGGGCGAAACTTGAAACCTTCTCTGAACTCGAAGTGCATGACCGCAATGGCAAGAAGGTCTCTCTTCAAGCGCTTGATCTTGATGTTTCAGGGAAATTGAAAGCAGTCAGGGCTGGCGAAAACCCCCAGCACCCTGAAATCGTTTTCTTAGACCAAGCAGATTCTATTTAGAGTTGGATGAACGTTACTCTTGCGAAGAGTACGATTTAGCTTCAAGTTTCTGACAAGATTTTTTCAATTTCCTTGCGAATCACGTTCTCGGCGATCTGAGGCACAGCTTCTTTAGCGAGTTTTTCGATGGCAGCAGCCACATCTTTTCGAATCATCTGCTCGATCTCAGCGCGCGTGATCGGCGGGCTCACCGCGGCTGAGCCTGGCTGTTGTTGCGCCGACGAGGGTCGTTCAAATGCCGGTTCATTCTGACCTGAAACCAGGCGAGGTTCTTGAGCAGGCTGCTTAGGCTCGGGTGGTTTTTTCTTTGGAGCGAAGTCTTTTCCAGAAATGAGATCTGAGCCCGACGGAGGAGTGCGCAGCGGAAAGTTCGTTCCGCCATCATCAATCGGCTTTGACGGAGGGCTCATGAGCGTCTTAAGCGGCGCCTCGGCCCTTTCGGTGTGAAGGGGTTTTTTGATCTCAATCGTATTTTCAAGACGTTCAGGGGTTTGTCGTGGCCTAATCTCTGAAGGAGCCTTCATTTTCTTGCTGTCATCAAGGTTCCACTCAAACTCATCCAAACCCGACATTTTTATCGTAGATTCGGTCAAATCTTTGATGTCGTTTTCGAGAGCCCGGTGAGCCTGCGCCTCTTGAGCCTCTACATTCTCATCTGAATCGTCATGATCGTCTGGAACTTCTGGCGGGAGCACTCCAAGATCAGGGTCAGTTTTTTCTGGCGAAGTATAGACCGGCAACGGCGGCGGCATGGGTGACGCAAGCTCAATTGAAACAGGCTCACTCGTCACTAGCGGTTCATCGGGCACAACGGGGTGCATATCGGTCACTGGCGTGAGATCTGGCGTAGCAGGCAATCCCGGAATTTGCACTGGTTCAGTGAGCTCGATCGAGAGCGACTGAGGGCGCGGCGGAATCGGAGGCATGACAAGCCCAGGCCCTGTTACCTCTGGCGGCGGTGGGGGAGGAACATCAGCATTCGGGGTGGTTGCTTTCTTTCGAGGCGAGCCAGGTGAGCCAAGTTTTGACATCAGGTCAGCGACGGCCTTGCGCAACTGCGAAGGATCAAAAGGCCTTATGAGCCTTCCATGAAACTGAAGTTCATCGACGATGCGCTCGTCGACCTTCTCAAAGGCGCTCACCAATAAAATAAATCCAATTGAGGCTAGACCAGGGTTCTCATTGATCGCGCGTTTCACCGAATAGGCGTCGGCAATGGGCAGGGCAAGATCGATCAATACGACATCCGGTTTTTCTTCTTGAATCGCGCGAATGGCTTCTTTGCCGTCTGAAACGGCAAGAATGTCATATCCCTCGGAAGAAAGCGCAAGTTTAATGACTTTCTGAATCGTGACACTGTCGTCTGCGACAAGAAGCTTGCGACCCATATACATAAGTATTCCACTCGGGAAAATCAGTGTCAAATTTGATATTTTAGACGCAATGCAAAAATCGGTCTCAAAATCCGGTCGCGCGGTTGACCGCAAAAGAATCCTGTCTAAATAAGTCTAGTTGTGGGCTACTTCTTGGCTGCTTGGCGTTTCTTTTCGCGCTCGATTCGCAGCGCGACCAATGCTGGGTAGTCTGCATCAGGTTGCCGCTCTAAGAACTCGCGAATAGCCATGGTCGAGGTTTTCGCATCGATGACGATGCTGAAACCAGCATCCGTATTTGAGAAGTACTTGCCGATGATGATCGACTCAAATCCTTTATCTCTGACGTTCGAATAACCCCAAAGCACCTCACGAAGTTGATCGAGGGCCTTCAGATAGTCTTTGTAGCTGAGCCCGGTTTCCTTGCTCACTCTATAGCCCCAAATTCTGTAAATCTCGGTTTCCCAGTAGAGCGCTGTCGACTCGTTGATGCGCCGAGAATGCGACTCTGAAGAAACCCCTGACTGGCTAGCCTTTGTCTGATCTGCGAAACGTTCTAAAATTTCTTCTTTTGTAGAGCCTACGCCGATCGCGACTCGGCCCGGTGAAAAAACTTCCCGATTTATGCACTTTGCGAGGTTATACAAAGAACGATCCCAAGAGAATTCGCAGGGATGAACATAAATCGTCCTAAAAAAACGGCCTCGAACCCACTCGTCGGTCGTAAGTTCCGAAAGCGATTTCAAAGTCTCGCGATACTCTTCAAGCTCAACCTCGCCATGTTCGACAAACGCAAGGCTAGTAGAGATCACACGCTCAAGCTCACGAACCTCATCAAGAAGCTTGCGTCGCTCGACTTCTTTGCGGAAGTTTCTACGCGGCTGATCCGAAAAATGATCTAAGAGATCTTCGGCAGAAGCGCGCAGACTGATGTTAAAGTTGCCAAACTCATTCATGTCTTCTTCGTCTTCTGATTCGCTCCACCAAATGTCGGTCATGCCTCTATTTCTAAGCTCGTCTTTTGAAGAAATGCTCGAAAGATTTTTGAGCGCCTCAAGATACAAACCACGATCGACGCCACTCACAGGCGGGTGAAACCGATACTCAGCCAGAGTCTTTCGCAGGGTTCGCTCTGCCTTAATGATTTCTCGCTCACGATTGAGGTCTTCCTGCGATTGAGGTGGCGCTTCTAAAATGTGGAACGAACGGAACGCCGCAGCCGACGCTGCTGCCATCTGACCCAGGCCTTCGACTTCTTCTGTTTTCTGGCAAATTTGAAGCTCGGGATGGGTTTGGCAATTGATCGTGGTATTGGCAGGGTTACCGCCCGCACCAGAAGCGCCCTGTTGCTGTTGTGCGGGCGCTGAACTGGGTGATCCGCCACTGACACCGCCTTTTGAATTGCCAGGCTTCTCTTCAGAAGAGCAGCCGATCAGGGCGCTTACCACTGCGATACAGAGCATGTTTGCAAGAGAACCCGAGCTTCTCATCTTCATTTTCATTCTTCAGCCTCTGGTCCAGAGGCATTGCGTGCCTCAATGAAATCGATGATTTCTTTTTCAGTGGCATTGCGGTTGATATCAATCGACTCATCATATGAAGAAAAGCGCGTGTTTATCGAAATATATTCATACACTTCGCCGTCAAGTTTTCCTTCTTTAGCGAGTTTCATCAACAATTTTAAGATCGCTCTTGAGGTTTCAATGGCCTTAAGATTAATAAGAGCAAGCTCACTTGAGATCCCATGATCGATTACCAGAAAAACACCACTCATTTCCTTAATCTCTGCCCGAGCGGCATCAAACTCTTTCTCGTACGCAATGGCTTCGATTACTCTAGGATCATTGCGATTAGGTTGCGCTCTAAGATGAGAAAGAATTTCTTCAGTACTTGCCCTCACGTCGATTCTTATATGCCTATGAAAACTGGTTAGAGGCTCAAAGCTTTTTCCAAAAACTACGAGTCCAAAGGCTTTGTCTCTTAAAACCGGGTCTTCTACTGCTCGTCCGAGCTTTTCAAGGCCCGCTTCAATTTGCCCAGGCAAAAGAGGTTTATTAAGACCCATCTTGCCTTCTTTATGCGACACTTGGCCATAGACGAGCACTGGCCAACCCGACTCGGTTTCGATTTCTCTTTGGAGAATATCAATCAAACTCTTTTGAAGCTCGACTTTAGCAGTGTTCTTCTTGGACTGCTTCAAAACATGCGTAAGAATTTCGATTCTTGAAGCCTTGGCATCGATCTCAATCGCAACATGATCTGCAAACTCACTCTGGCCTTTGAATTTAGTCCCAATCGTAATGAAATGAAGATCACTGTCGCGGGCTTGATCTCTAATCGGCTCGGCAAGGCTTAAGACCTTAAAGAGAGCCGATCGCAAGGTTTTCGCATCAAAAGAATCCCAGGCGATATCAATCGTGACCCCAGTTTCAAGGAAAAACTGACTGCGGTGAATTTCATGAAAGTCTCTTTTCAGCTCAACCTTTTCATAAAGCTCGTTCGCCAATTCATCTGTCTCGAGCAACGACGGAAAGAGGTGCTCAATGATTTGACCAGAAGTGGCACTTGCAGCGATCCATGAGACCCCATTCGAATCTAGCGGCCGAAACCCTCCTGCGACGATCAGAGTCTTTAATTTATGATCTATTTTTTTTTGTCCAAGCTTAACCAAATGCATGTGGTTATAGAGTTTGTCGAGGGCGCGAAGACAAGCTTTACCGCTGATCGCAATATGGCACTTCGCATTGATGTTGATACTGCCCATGGCAGTAATGAGGTTCTCAAGATAGTCTTTATCATTATCATTGAGTTCATCTTTTTGTTTTGCGCCGTTCTGGTCGGCATCAGAAGTAGCAGCATCTTTTGAATCAGCGTCGCTTTCAGAATGAGCGTCGCTTTCAGCCGCAGCTTTCTGGTTTTCTTGAGCACTGGGTGTACCACCTGCACCCCCGCCCGATTGAGGTTGGTTTTTATCACCGCAACCACCAACCAAAACGAGGCAGGCAAGAACAACTGTATAGTTGAGCAGAGTGTGAGCATTCATCACAAGCGACCTTCTTTCGTTAAGCGGTCGGTAGAATAAACTATCTTGACTGTTTTTGTCAACTAAATAAAGGTTAGTGTTCCTGAAAATAACCAATAAAATTCAAATAGTTACATAGAACTACCCCAAACACCTTGACTTCCTTTCAATGCTCGAACCAAAAACTTACCCTAGCATCAGATCGAGAGAACTGTAATAATGCGTGTTAGACCCTCGTGGTTTTGGGGATAAGTTAAATTTGAACCTACAAGTCAATTTACCAAGGGGGCTGTCACTGACTGTGGTGTGCAAGCCTGTTAAATCAGGAAGCCTAAAGCAGTTATCACGGCGCCCACGTTAACCTTGGGTTTCAAATTGACACCCTCAAGACCTCAGGGGTCGCAAATTTTGATGATAGTTTCTGTTAGGCCGAATTTACCAAACCCGGAATTTCTAGATCTGTGGTGATTTTTTTTCACCTTTCACTTTTATTTCGTGAACAGCCTTTTCAATATCAACGTCTGGCTGTCTCAGCTTCTCGATCAGTTTTCTACAAAGATCGCTGCTCAGTTGATAAAAGAAGCGAGGGATATCCTTTTCTTCGACGTCATCTTCAGCGTAACGCACTCTTACGGTCTCTCCATATTTGGCGAGAAGCATTTGCTTATGATCGATGTAACTCTGAAGCACCGCTATCATCTCATCTTTGAAAGACTCTGGGCTATTGGCATATCTTTCGGCAAAGTAGCGCCTGTGAAAGGAGTACTCGACAACGAGAATATTTTGCCCGTCTTTAATCTCCCATATAAGGATATCATCAATTTTCAGCCCAACCTCAGAAAGTGAATCGCCTGCAGCATAAACTCCGTCAGCTTCAAGCTCGGCTTCAGTAACCTCAACTACTGGCATTTTCTTTTCTTCGGGTTGACCGCCGCCGCCATTGCCCGCAGGGCCTTTGCTTGAACACGCCATGAGCATCACTGCCGCAGCAAGAATTGAAATTTTCTTGAAATAGCTTTTCATATTCATCACCTCACTACTTTACTGATTAATCTCTAGGCTCTTTTGTCTCGCGTATGACGAAGGTATTACGAATGATATCTTCTCTTGACTCAGTACCCGCAATAAGCTTTGCCAAAGCCTCTTCCGAGAGTTTTTTTGTATATTCCCAATTGATCATCGCGTAATTAAAGTCCCCCTCCCACTGACTGCCATCTTCGTCGTCAGTAATTGTAAGTTTTGGCTCGTATTTTGAGAGGACAGCGTCAACGGCTTGGATATATTGTTGCAGCGCTGAGATGTTTTCTTCTTTTGTAGCTACCGAAGATCTGACGGAAATGGACCTATCAATAAATTTGTATCGAACACGTCGAATATAATGGTTCGGGTCACTGAGATCTGTGGGTAACCCATACCAATGAAAGCTCAGACCCTGGTCAATGAGACGCTGCCTGCTGTTTTCAATTGAGTCAAAATCCGCATCCAGCTCAGCCGCAGAAACCTGAGTAAGCTTTGGCTTGGGAGCTTCGTTGCCACCTCCTCCCGCGCCGGAAGGGCCCTTGCTTGAACAGGCCAGAGCCATCAGAGCCAGTGCTAAGAGAGAACTTTTCTTCAAAAAACCACGCATACAAAGCGCCTTTCGCTCGTTAAGTTTTTACAAACACGCGTAGAGTACAATAAGTTGACTTATTTAGTCAACAAATAGTTACATTCCAGCACTTTTTGCCCGTCTGTTTTGCAATAACCTGTCGCAACCGTTACACTTTTAGCTAGGAAAGGTGGCCCATAGCCATGGCGATGTCACGAGATCTCTTGCCCGCAGATATGGATTGGATTCATGAGTTGGCGAAAAACGAAATCAACCCTGAAGCAGCCAACATCTTCAACGCTGTAAACCAATTCGATCCAAAACAAATCATTGAAGAGAGCACGATCGAGTTTTTAGAGAGCCTGCGCGAGCTTTTCACCACCTACGCCAGGGTTTTTAATAGCTATAGCGAAGGCAACAACAAGTTCAGCGATATGAAAATCTATGGCATCACCAACACAGCCGCTGATTTCATGTTGTTCCGAAACAATGTGAAGCTGGTCTTCGCCAACACCGCCCACGGCATCATCAATTCAACTTTCACACAGCATGTGAGAGACGATCTCTCGGTAGATGGCACCAAATCGCTGAAGCAGTCGCAAGACATCTTGGCTCAGATGGGCCCTTTCATGGATGTCTCGTGGACTTACCAAGGCGAGAAGGTAAATCCTCAAAGGCTTGTGAAGTATTACTTCGTCGAATTCATCAGAGCCTCAAGAGTGGCCAGGAAGGGCTCGACAAACCAACTCTTGCTTAAGCAGATCAAGGCCTTGCTCCAAGATCAAGGGATCGATCTGTAACTGGCGCACAAGATCAGAACCATTGAGCGAGAAGTCGACTTCGGTATCGAATTGCCCGGGCCTTGCGACAATGAGGTTGGGATCAAATCCGAAAGACTCCGCGATCAGCAAACCAAATTCATACCACGAGAGCTTCGTGAGCCCCCCAAGATTATAAGTTCTATTTTGCGTCTCAGAGGTCGCAGCCCATTCGATGGCTTGCAATGCGACGTTGATCGACAAGAACGAATGGATCTCGTTCTGCGGAAGCTCTACTTGTTGCCCGCGCTCAAGCTTGATGCGAATGCGGTCAAATGGGCTCGGATGGTACAGACTGCCCAAACCAAACACCGGCGAGAGCCTTAAGATAGTGGAAGTGAGGAATTTGCTTCGCACATAGTTCTCGCCAGCAAGTTTTCCTTTCCCAAAGTTGGTCTGAGGCAAAACAACATCGCCTTCTGAAAAGTTTCCCTTTCGCCCGTCATAAACATAGGCGCTCGAGAGAAAAATGAATCGATGCGAAATAGTATCTGATGCTCCGGCAACGACGACGGGCCCGAAGCTATTGACGGCCTCGGCGACCCTAGGCTTCTTGGCGCACTCGACGAAATCGGTGACGCCTGCGCAATAAATGATCACATCTGGTTTCACCAGCATGATCATGCGCTTCATGTAATCGCGGTCATTTAAGGTGTAGAGAAAGTGAGAGACTCCCGGGAATCGAAGAATGTTTCGGCTGAACGCAGCCACGACCTTGTGCCTTTTTCGCAGGTAATTGACCACGTTTGATCCGATAAAGCCGCTAGCGCCGATCACCAAAATAGTCTTCATGCTTCAAACATTGTACACTCAACTCATGCGGGCACTCAATCGACTCGGTTTAGCCCTATGCATCATTTTGTATTTTTCCAGGCCTTCGCTGGCAGGCCCTCGCGCCGACCATTGGTCAGGCTTTGACATCGGCACGATGGTGCCGTTTCCATCGCTCATCGGAGCCATCATCGGCTTCAACCTTCAAGATGACGCACGCCTCTCTTTTGGAGGCGGCCACTTCGACCGTTACGCCAATTATCAGATCTTTGACGCAAAGCTCTTTTTCACGCCAACAGCGCTTTCAGGCTATATCGGCGGCGGGCTCGATTTCTTGGTCGGAAAGCGCGGCAAAGTATGGATTTGGGATCTCAACTTTGATCGCGCTTTTGTTCCATACCTTCAAATCGGCATCGACTATCAAGACCCCTCGGGCTTTCATGCAACCTTGAACGTGGCAGGAACAGCACCCAATGGCGAACCCATCGTGATGCCAGGGCTTGCCGTCGGGTGGTATTTCTAATAGAAAAGAGTTCATGACGACTCTTGAACTCAAACGACTCAATCCTGAAGCAAAACTTCCTTCACGCGCCCATCCTGACGATGCAGGCCTAGACTTGTATTGCCTAAACGATGTCTCGCTTTTTCCGCACGAGCCTGTGCGTGTCGCGACGGGAATCGCAATGGCTATTCCATCAGGCTGTGTGGGTCTGATTTGCGATCGCAGTTCACTGGGCGCAAAGGGCATTCGAACCTTGGGTGGAGTGGTCGATGCTGGATATCGCGGTGAAGTGCAGGTCATTCTAATGAACTTGCGGAATGAACCCGTCACCTTGACCAAGGGAGACAAGATCGCGCAGATGCTGATTTTGCCTGTAAATTTGTGCGAGGTGAAAGAAACAACTGAGTTGCCTCATGCGATGAGAGCCGAGAAGGGATTTGGCAGTTCTGGTCGTTAGTGAGAGCAACGTTGAAATAATACTCTCGCAAGGGTCTAGATCTTTACAGAGGTAAAGTCCCCAAGCATAATGACTTGAAGACTATGCTTCGAAGATTAACCGCCGGGCTAACCGTTTCTGGACTTTGCCTTACTCTTTCAATGCTTGTCGCCTCCGGAAATACGGCGGTGACTCAGCCTGGGCGCCTCATGCCGTCACCTGCCGCTGCGGTCCTCAATGAAAAACAACGAGATGCTTATAAGAATTACCTCAAAGCAAAGAGCTCTGCCTCTGAGAAAGCTAGACTTCAGACAGAAATTCGCTCTTTAGAGAGCGTCTTAGGCCAACTGACAAAACAAAAACAACAAAGCCCCAATACCGCGAAAAGCGATGACGATATTCGATTCACCCAAGAGCTTCTTGAGCAACACCGCGCAGATTTGAAAGAGCTTGAAGAAAGCGAAGTGCGCGGATGCCCTGAATGCGTAGGTGAGCGTTAATGCCCACAGAAACCGCGGGCCTACGTCTGAGAGTGATATTTTTTCAGAGCGAATCCAATCCCCAGAACCAGAGTTGCTCGAGCGTCTTTTCCGAAATTTCTGAAAACGGCTTTAACAACGCCAAGTGTCCTGAGTGCACCAAGGCTGAGCTTGGCAATTGAGACCGAATCCAATCATTTGATTTTGGATGGGTCAGCCAGAGCAAACTTGGTCTGTTCTTCAACGCAACCGTCACGAGGCAATGCAACGCCTGCGGATCTCCGCCCCATTCATGGATGATTCCATGCAGATCTTGACCGCGATCGATTCCGATATAAGCGAGAACCGTTCCGTCGTTGGTGATCCACTGCAGGCGGGTGCAGCTCTTGATGTCTTTCAAAGCGTTCCAGTGGCGATCTGTTCTTGCCACGCGCATCGGGTGCTTTTCATAGAGTTCCTTCACTTGAGCCCAATCCCATCCGTAAATGGGCGTGCCTTCCGGCCAAAACGTGGGTGAACGCAAGTCAGAAAGACCGTATATTTCTTGGAGGCCGACCTTGCGGTATCCCAGCTTTTCATAGAATTCGTACCGATCGCTCCAGAGGATCAGGCCCTTGGCTTCGCTCGTATCACGCGACTGAAGCGCTGCTGCCTCGAGTTCGGTCAAAACTTTCCTCGAAAACCCTTTTCCTCGATATTCTTGGTGAGTCGCCACGGCGCCTACGATGGCAAGCCGCAATGTTTCATCTTTGATGACGGCGGTCACCGGATAAAGGGTGCCCGAAGCGATGATCTGATCTCGGTCCCAAAGCAGGCGAGAGCTTGAGAGCGAACCCGCTTCAAAAAGGGGGGCGAAGTCTACGACGTAGCTCTGCGGTGAAGTGTAACCGAAGTTCTCGTCGAGGAACCTTTTCCAGTCATTAAACTCTTCTCGTTTACATGGCCTGCTTTCCATAGCACACCGTCCTTATATATAGAGTAACCGGCTGGACTCGCCCAATCACTGGGCAGTTCGTGCCGGTCAAATCCTGGCCGTGTCACACGGACATGTGTTTTTCCCTAAAGGCACAAATGGCTCTGCCGATAAAGAGGGTGTGAGGCTTGAGGAGCAGATTTTGATTTAACCCCTCAAGAGTAAATTTCAGGGAGGAAATTTATGGGACTCCGCGTTAATACCAATATTGCATCGCTCAACTCGCAAAGGCATTTGCGACTGACGCGTCAAAACTTGGATAGAAGTTTAGAGAGATTGTCTTCAGGCTCAAAGATCAATCGAGCCGGGGATGATGCCGCGGGACTGGCGATCTCTGAAAATTTAAGAGCTCAGATCAGAGGATTGGGCCAAGCAGAGCGCAACGCAATGGATGGCGTGAGCCTTGTTCAGGTCGCAGAAGGCGGCTTGCAAGAAATCAGCAACATCCTCATTCGATTGCGCGAACTCGCGGTACAGGCTGCTTCTGACACCGTCGGGCCGACTGAGCGCAAGTTTCTCAATACAGAGTACGATGCGCTCATGTCTGAAATCGACCGTATCGCAAACGCCACCGAGTTCAACCGCATCCCTCTGCTCAACGGCACAGGCAGCGTGTTTGATATCCAGGTCGGCACGAGAAACAACCCGAATGTCGACCGCATCACCTTTTTCGACTCATCAAGCGCTGATGTGAGTGCGGTGGCATTAGGCATCAATCTTAGCAGCGTCGCCGATAAGGCAAGCGCGCAAAACACTTTATCCGCGATAGACAACGCCATCGTCTCGGTATCATCGATACGAGCCGACTTCGGCGCCATGCAAAACAGGTTACAAGCCATCATCAACAACCTCGCGATCAGCATCGAGAATATGAGCGCGGCGAACAGCCGTATCAGAGACACTGATGTCGCCTCTGAAACGTCTGAACTCACCAAGAACAATATTCTCATGCAAGCAGGCACCGCGGTGCTTGCTCAAGCGAACGCGTCGATCACGAGCGCACTGAGTTTGTTGAAGACGGGTTAGTAAAAGACTGAACCCCCACCATTTGTGGGTTTAGACAGGCAGTAACGCCTGGTCTGTTTCCTGTGGATTGAACGGGGAAGCGCATTGAAAAGTGCGTTTCCCTCAAGATCCAGCCAAAGGAAAATGCGGTTCATCGATTGGTGAAGAATCGCCAGGGTTTTTGGTGGAAACAGTTGTTTAACCGGTGGGTGCAGGCAATAACGCAGGCGCCCACCAAGCAGTACTTGTTTCAATGGGGCATGGAAGCCCGCCCTCGTAAGGAAACGATGGGATCTCGTCAAGGAGGATAGGCGTATGAACGGAGGCTAGGAACATGGGATTTAGAATAGTAACAAACACTGCGGCCCTCAATGCTCAGCGAACTTTAGGCGTTAATAGGCGAATGCTTGATAAGAGTTTTGAAAAACTTTCATCAGGCTCGCGAATCAATCGCGCTGGCGATGATGCCGCTGGACTTGCGATCTCTGAAAACTTAATCGCGCAGATTAGAGGCATGAGACAAGCGAAGCGCAACGCGCAAGACGGCATCAGCTTGATTCAAGTTTCTGAAGGCGGACTCAATGAAATCTCGAACATCCTTGTGCGTCTTCGCGAACTTGCGGTGCAAGCTGCTTCTGACACGGTAGGCGACGTTGAACGAAAGTTCACCGATCGTGAATACCAAAGTCTGAAGGAAGAAATCGACCGTATCTCGAATGCCACTGAATTCAACGGAACCCCGCTTCTGAATGGAAGAGCGGGCATCCTAGAGTTTCAGGTGGGCACTCGAAACAACCCTCTGCTTGACCGAATCGTATACAACGGCGAAAGCGCCAATGCGACCCTGGCAAGCTTGAAGTTGGGTGGCGAAGCGGTATCGACGAAGCTTGGAGCTCAAACATCGCTTGCGGTCATCGATGATGCCTTGGTTCAGGTGAACTCGATTCGCTCTGACCTCGGTGCCATGCAGAACAGGCTCCAAAGCACGATCAACAACTTGGCAATCGCGGATGAAAACCTCTCGTCAGCAAATTCACGTATTCGTGATGTTGACGTAGCGGAAGAAAGCTCTGAGCTCACCCGCAACAGCATCTTGTTGCAGGCAGGAACTTCGGTTCTGGCTCAAGCCAACTTCGCGAGTAAGTTAGCTCTGAAGTTGTTAGAATAAGCCGAAAACCCTGGCAGCCCCGGTGAGAGCTCTTTAAGAGCGCTCGCCGGGGTTACTTATTTTTGCCGCCAGACAAATTTAGTTCGTAAAACCGAAGCTCAGACCGCCCCAGATTTGAACTTGGCTTCCGACCAAGATGTAAGGCGCGGCTCGAAATAAAAATCCGCCATCGCCGCGATATTCGTAACCGCCGCCCAGCACGGCCAAAGCGCCGCTGCCAGAGAACGCATAGTCATCAACCTTTGCCGAAGCGAATACCAGGTCAAGACCACCGGTCAAGAATCCACGGCTAGAATGAGGCGAGAAATAAACATTTGTATAAACAGGAAGGATAAGCACCGAGGCTTTAATATTGCCCGCAGAGGCGCCCCAGTAAGACATTCCCAATCCTACGCCCACAGACTCTGAAACCGAACGGTCATAGTTAAAGCTGTAAAGCGCGGCTCGCCCTAGCGCTTCGATTGAGAAGGCATTTGGCCTTTCAGTCGCGACAGGTTTCTTATCTTGAGGTTCGCTGATGTTTGCCGTGACGGTGGCTTCTTTTTTCGTGTCTTGAGCCATTGCGGCTGCTTGGAAAGAAACGAATACCAGGGTTACGGCCAAAGCGCCGGTCATCTTGTTCAAAACTGCAGATTTAGACATGCAAATAAGTCCTCAAAGTAAAAAAGTTTATATGCTCTGCTTACACAGTTTGCAGTTAAAGTGCCAGTTTTTACGCGATTCTCGGCGCACCCATCTGTTACTTTTGCTGTCTAATGTTTTGACAGGTGTTCAACCAGAACCCGCCATAACCAACATCAATAAAGCCAGTTGTGCACATATTCATTGAGATTATTTAGCAATATACAGTTGATCTGCCGACCTATATGCAAGCCCCACTACCGACCGATAGTTTACCGCCACCCTTTGAAAACCAGCCGTAAGAAGCCCACCGCCCCAAAGAAGAAAAAAATCAACGACGGCACGGGGTAATGCTTCCAGATCAAATGATCGGTCTTCATCTGCAAGCTCAGCGCCGCCGCGATGAATAGACCTGAAACGATGATTGAGAACCCGACACCACGATAACCGCGCTCAAGCTGACGCCTGATCACCTCGGTTTCTTTGAACTTCAGCTCAAAGGCGAAATCATTGCTGTTGAACTTTCGAAACATCCACCGGATCTGCCGAGGCGCCACCTGCAAGAGCGCATTCAGATCGCGAACAACGAAGGCGAATTCCTTGGACATCCGTTGAAAGGAATAACGATCACGGATGAGATCTTTGATGAGCTCATTGCCAACGCCAAGCATGTCAAAATCTGGATCAAGCTGACGGCCCATGCCCTCTAAAGTGAAAATCGCCTTGAACACGATCATCCAGTCGCTCGGGATCTTGATATTGTATTTAACAGCGATCCGCGTGCTGTTGATGAGCACAACGCCGATGTTGAGATCTTTAAGCGAAAGGCCCATGTACGGCGCCACTGAGTTTCGCACCTCTCGCTGAAAGCCCTCGAAGTCTATTCCCGTGCCAGATGCGCCCAGGTCAGCGTACTCATAACAAAGGGTCTCGTAATCTTCGAGCATGAGGCCCACCATCATCCTCGAAAACGCATCTCGAGCCTTCTGGCTAAGCCTGCCCACGATTCCAAAATCAATCACGCCGATTTGAACTTGGCCTGAGGCCTGGTCGCGCATCGCAAACAAGTTTCCGCCGTGCAGATCCCCATGGAAAAGCCCGTCATGGAGAACCATCTTGAAAAACGCGCGAACTCCGATATCCACCAGCTCTTTCGGAGCGATCCCCAACCTTTTGAGGCCTTCCACATCATTGATGCGCACGCCTCTCAAGCGTTCGAGGGTCAAGATGCGGTGAGTAGTGAGCCTGCGGTAAACCCTTGGGATGATGACACGCGGGTTGTCTCGGAAATTCTCACCCACGCGCATCGTGGTGTTCGCTTCGATGACGAAATCGAGCTCATAGGTGAGTACGGCGAAGAACTCTTCGACCATCTGCACAGGGCTCAAGACCCTGAGCTCGGGCAAATACTTTTCGACCATGCCCGCCAAGAAACGCAGAATCGAAACATCCGTCTTGATTGATTTTTCGATATCAGGACGCTGAACTTTGACGACGACTTCCTCGCCGCTCGGCAAATTCGCTTCGTGAACTTGACCAATGCTAGCGCTTGCTAAAGGAATCTCATTGAAGCTTGAGAAGTGTTCTTCAAGCTTGCCACCCAACTCTCGCTCTACCTGGGCTCGAATCACATCAAATGGAAGCGGAGCCACATTGTCTTGAAGCTTCTTGAACTCTTCGATGAATGCGTCTGGGACCATGTCGGGGCGATTGCTCAAAAGCTGCCCTAACTTCACGAACGTCGGCCCCAGAGACTCAAAAGCCATTCGCAGGCGCTCTGGGATCGTGAGCTTTTCAACCCCCTCATCGCGCGCGGTCGCTGGCAAGTAGCGCTCAAGACCCATGCGAATAAGAAACTCTTCAAGCCCATGGCGGGCGAACGTGCCCAATATGGTGCGAAGACGGCCTACATTCTTAACGGCTTGGGTGACTTGTTTTCCAGTTCTAAACAGCTGCATCGGCTAAGTTTTCCGCCAGTGTGAAATCGACAAATCCATTATCAAGATCTGTGCGTAAGACACTAGCACGAAGACTATCGCCAATCCTATATTTTTTGCCGGTGCGTTTTCCCTTGAGCATCAGGCGTTCTTCAATGAATTCAAAGTAGTCGCCCCCCAACTCTGCGATGGGAACCAGCCCTTCCACGAACCAATTTTCAAGCTCGATGTAAACGCCATTCTCATTCACGTTGGTGATGCGCGCTTCAAACTCTTCGCCCATGTGTTTTGCCATGAACCTGGCCTTTTTCACCTTGATCACCGAGCGTTCAAGGTCAGAAGACTTTCTCTCTTGCTTTGAGCAGTGCTCGCAAGCCTCGACCAGGTAATCTTCCAGCTCGCGAAACGCCTCGTCTTCGAATTGCTGCCGTTGGCAATAGCGCTTCAAAATACGATGCACGATGAGGTCTGGGTACCTTCTGATCGGCGACGTGAAATGCGTGTACGCCTGGGAAGCCAATCCAAAGTGTTTAAGGTTCACCGGATCATATCTAGCTTGTTTGAGTGACCGCAACATCAAGTAATACAGCGTCTGGGCCATCGGATTCGTTTTTTGGCTCTCGATGAACCTTGAAAAAAGCCTCGGGTCAGAACCTCCGCCAAGCTTGGGTTTCAGTCCCAGCGCCAATGCGAACCTCTCAAATCGCTCTAACGGCCCCGATTCCGGGGGCTCATGCACGCGATAGATGAAGGGCCAGCCTTCGCGCTCCATGATCTCAGTGACCGATTCATTGGCCGCGATCATGAATTCTTCGATCAGTCGATGAGCATCAAGCCTTTCTTGCTTTCGGATGTCGATCGTATCCGAATTCTCATCCAAGACGATCTTCGCTTCAGGCAAGTCAAGATCAAGAGCCCCTCGTTTATTGCGCGAGTGCTTGATCAATTGATAAAGTTCATAAGGATCTCTCCAAAACGCATCGCCGCCTTTTGCCTCACGATCGACATCTTCATAAATGCACCTGCGCGAGGAACGAATGACAGACTCATACACCTTGGCTGAGCGCTTTTTTCCCCTGAAGTCATAGTGCATCTCACACGTGAGAGTGAGCTTCTCTTCATTCGGACGCAGGCTGCACGCGCCATTGCTGAGCGCTTCTGGCAGCATCGGGACGACCCACTCAGGAAAATAAACGCTTGTCGCCCTGTTATAGGCTTCTTGATCGAGCTTCGTTCTGGGCCTTACGAACTCAGCGACGTCGGCGATCGCCACGTACAATACATACCCCGACGGGGTTTTCTCAACCAAGACCGCATCGTCGAAGTCTCTGGCATCTTTGCCGTCGATGGTGACAAAAGGCTTGTGGCGCAGGTCTTTTCGGCCACGATATTTGTTTTGAGCCGCCTCTTCTTGAATCTCTCGTGAAAGCCTTTCGGCTTCTTCTTGAACCTCTTGAGAGAACTCTTGAGGCCACTGAGATTTCACGACGACCGCAAGCGTGTCAAAGCGAGGAGCAAGCTCAGGGCCAAAACTTCGAACGATCTTGCCTTCAAGCTCGGGCTCGTACTTCGTAATCTCGACCAAGACCTTATGGCCGTCTCGAAGCCCTGGCACGCTGGGCCTTTCGCGAATCAGCACGTCTTCGCGCATGGTTCGATCAGACAACGTGACCACCCTGCGCCCTAACCCTGAATCGTACGTGCCGATGAAACTCTTGATCGTGCGCTTGGTGATCTCGACTCTTGAGACTTCTTTCGTGCGCGCATCGACCCAAGCTTTAACAACGTCACCAGTGAGAAGAGGCGAGGCCATGTGGGCCGGAATGAATAGGTCTTGCGGCTTTCTTAAAAGAAACGCAAAACCCCTGCTGTTCTTTTGGACTTCGCCGTGAACGATGACGAGGTTCTGTTCTTGCTTGCTCGTGCGACTGCGCGTTCTTCGTCGTGAAACCTCAGCAGCGTTGTCTACAGAATCTTCTTCGGTCTCGGGAGAGTCGAAATCAAAGTCGCGATAGTTTGCAAGACGAGGCTTGGGCCGCCCACTGCCCTTGGATCCAAGTTCTTGGCGACGTCGCGCCTCTTTGGCTTGTTCGCGCAGCTGCTCTGCAAGCCATTGTCTAGAGATGACAGGAGACCTTGTAGAAGAAGAGGTCGGAGAGAGTTTTGATTTTTTCTTTTCGGGTCTATCTACCCTTTCTGATCTTTGTGTTCTTTCAGGTCTTTCTGTTCTTATGCGCCGCTTCTCGCCTTTTGGCCTTTTCATAGCTGCAGCTTAGCGCCTTGCTCTGAGTTTGGAAATGTCGCTGTGGAAAAGCAGCTATTTTAGGCATTGCGCACAGGGCCACAAATCTTTCAGCAAAGACTTTAGAGGAAGCCCCCTCTTTTTAAGGACAGCTTCCTCTTTAAAAACTAGATGCGCCCCTCACAAGTCATGCGAATGCTTTTTTTGACACCCTTTATTTTCACGACTGTCTGATCAAGTTCATCCAAGTAAACCGTCATGTTGAAGCCTCGTTTTCTCCACTCATTGATGTTGTAAAACACGTCTGAAGATCTTGCGACTGCTCGGAATGGTTTTCTTTCGAGCTTGTATTCAGAATCTGCAGGAGACTTCACTAAAATAGAAACACGAACCCATGCTGCACGATCATGATCGCCTTTGATTCGACGGTCTTCAATTTCTTTAAGCTCTTTGAGAGTAACAGCGTATTGCTGTCTTCCCTTGCTTTGTGCCTTTTTAGCGTTTTCGACGCATCTAAGATCCTCTTTAGCATTTGCCGATGCGGTGGATGCGAGCGCAAGAAATAAAACTAAACTTAAACCTTTCATAAACAACCCCCTTACAAAAAACAGGACGATAACAAACCCTGATCGGGAACTAAGTGGATTAATGCGGTTTGTCTAGAAAATATTTCGGCTCGAGTCGCGGTCGCACGCAACACCTTAAGAATGAGCTCATCAGTGCCTGTTATTCAGTCGGTCCCGAAAACGCTGATTTTGGCTAAAATTTGATTTGAAAGCATCACTGAATGTCGTCATTTCACTTTGTGTGCCCAAGAACATATCCGTGATTTCCCGAACACGCCGTGAAACCGATTCGCTACCCTGAATTTCAGGCGACTGCATGACTTTGCGTGCACCTGATAAAGCCAGTTCCAGAGACTCTAGCAACTCGAATGCTTCTTTGATGTTGGTATCGGCGTAACTCAAACTCTCTAAAACTTCATCCTTCGTTAACTGGAAGTCGCCATCCCTATATTCAATGAGCAGAAGATATTCGCTGGCGGCTTCTTCGGCAAACTTCATTTGAATCACTTGTCGAGCATCTTGAGCAAGGTCCTGGAGCGTCGATAAAAAATCTTCAAACAGAGCTTGTTTGTCATGAACAAACTGAGAATGTGATTCAAAAAATCCTTCTTCACGGTCTACGAAAGCATCAAACTTTCCCGACATTGCCTTTGCTTTTGTTTGGATATTATCCCTAACGTCATAAGGTGAAGGTTCATCGGTCTTTCGCCTTTCACGATTAAAGAGGTGATGGGTAAACTCATGCACCAAAAACTTGAGATCAAGTGGATCAGAAACCAAGATCGCATCGTGACCATAGGTCTCTCCACCGCTTTGATAGCCCTCGAAAACCGCCAACCCCGCCAGAGCCCCAGTTTTCTTAGTTTTATCCACGCAGGTGTTCCAGTAATCCATCAAAAGCCTTGGGGGCGCCGGAGCCAATTCCTCTGCTCGTGAACTAACCCCAAAAACTTCAATGTCGACCTTTCTAAGCAGCGAAATCATTCCTTTGGCCGTTCGTTTCTTGAGAATGGCTTCGTAAAGAGCGCGGTCGTATTTTTTTCCAAAAAAAGTCGACTGAATATTTGGCGTCGGCAACGTGACCGTATCTTCACCGTCATTTTGCGCCAAAACCAGTGGAGCTGTAGAAGAATTTTGGTGATTCGAATTCGAACTCGAGTTCGAGCGCTGATCCTCAGCGCACCCAGCTGAAATCAAAAAGACAAAAATCGAACCATAAAAAATGGGAAGTACTTTTCTAAACATTCGCATCGCCCTTATAGCAACCGGAATGCCAAAGGCGATTTGCTGCGGCCCTCGCGGAATTTTATCGACAACTTAGATCAAAATAGTGGTGTCATCAGCATCGTTTTGTTCAGCCGATAATACAGCTGTCAAATACTTATGCACTTGGGACGCTATTCGGCAGGCTTCATTCCTGAGTTGTCGAATACGTACCAATCCGAAGAACCCAACGATCTCTATGGTTTTAGGTTTTGAAGCGCTGATGTGAGCCACCTTCCTCAGAGGATGGAGGTGATTTGGTACGAGCGGAGCCTTCGTTCGATAGCATACCTCAGGGACTAGATTCCTTAATGCCAAGATAGCGAACAAAAGCTCTAGTGCCGTCTGAGACCACATGTAAACGGACAAGAACAGGGTCTGTAGATCCTCGGCCCCAATTCCTCTCTTGGATGACATCATGCTGATCTCCAAGGAGCTTTTTCAAATCGACAGCAACAAATAGGGGTGGATTGAAAACGGAAGATCTCTGGAGATGGTGATCACCATTGACCGAATGGTTAGCCATGATCTCAAATGATTTATTGCTAAAATTGGCTTGTCGCAAATGGGACATGATATCGCTATATTCGTAGAAACCTGGAAAAAACTCGTCAAAAGAAGCTATTTCTTTGGGAATGCTTTCTCCTTCGATGATCCGTTCTCCAAACTCCATGGGATACCAAACATAAGTTTCTAACTCGATGCCTGCAGGTCCCGTTGCTCCTCGTACAAAATCAGCCTCAAGTTGTCCGGAGGTTGGGCCTTCACGAAGAATGAAGGTTGATGCTTGCATCGAACGAGTTCGATGATACTGGAGAAAGACATGATTGTTTCCAACTGTCTGAAACTCAACGATGGGGGCGTTGTTAGGATCAAAACGATCTAAGTTTCGTACCTTTTCATAAAACGCTACGACATTAGGGAGGTCTTGGACTAAGTCCAAGGGCAGATTTTCTGAGCCGCTCCGAATCACTCTACCATTTTCAATAACGGTCCAATTGTGCCAAATGGGAAAACCCCCGCCAGCTTTATGTTGCGTCGTAAATATGTGATAACGTCCTTTTATGCCCGTATCTGCAACAATCGCTCGGTTGAGCCCTTCGAGACCTTGCCAATAAGAAAACGAAGCTTCCGCTATAAGTTTTTCCGGATCGATTTTTAGGACCCGGCTGTAATTCTCATAATTACTGGCCTTTCCTGCTGAAAGTTCAATCGCCGCTTTGGTGAATTCAGGTTCCGTTATTTCTTTCTGAACATACTTTGAGAGTAAAAGCTCGAACCGCTCCGCGATCTGCCATCTCATTAAATCCATTTCTTTTGCTTCTCTTTCAGCGGGAGTCATGCGTCTAGCTTCTGCAACCATTTCAGGTGTAACGACAAAGCTTTCGAATAATCCAGAAAGCGCAAAATATTCTGCAGGATGTTCAGTTCGAAAATAGATTGTTTTGCCAGAAGAAAGGGCAGCATCCAGGCTTGGATAAATTACAGGAATTGCGATGCCATGCTCGGCCACGTACTGTGCGATATGGCTTTTAGGTTTAACGGGTAGGTTTCTAAGAAAAGCGTCTCGTGATTTTTTTTCGGACTCAGGAACCAGGGTTTCAAACAAGAGCTGGCAGGCTGCGGACATCGATGAATTCGGTGCTGCTTGGAGTTGACTGGAGAACTGGAGAAACGTTATCGCTAAAAGCGTAAAGTGTTTAAACAATTTCATAATCCTGCTACTGAATAGTGGACTGGGTTTATACTCCAATGAGAGACTAAAGTGAAGTTGTTTATAATTGATTAAGAGACCAAAAAGATGAAGAGTTACGCTGCCTTTAGGTTTTTAAATCCTATCACTAAACTTAGGTTCAGAGATTTTTTGAGAGCTACCGGCACAGACCGTACCGGTTCGCGTACTGTTTCGAATGGTGCCCAGGAGAGGACTCGAACCTCCATGCTTTTGGCGTACGACCCTGAATCGTATGTGTCTACCAATTCCACCACCTGGGCACTGAATGCACTTTTTGGTGCACTTTGGGCAATTTTTCAAAAATGGGCTGTAAGACGCGTCTACCAAAACCTCTGGATTCATCTACAAACCCATAGCAACGCCGACAGATCCTCGTTTTAATGACAATCGGCCCGAAAATCAAGCCTCCTTGCAAGACTCGATGAAAGCCTGCAAAAAAGTTTCGGCATTTCGTGAAAGCACCTTCCCCCGTCTAACGACCCTTTTTAAAGGGTACTGAAAAGACTTCTTTGGATAGAGCACCTCGAGCCGGTTCCTTTCGATATCGCGGTCTACCATGAAAGCCGGCAGCAAAGCCGAACCCAGTCCCTCGAGCGCCATATTTCGATGAGCGTCCAAATTATTGCAGGCGATCATCACCTCAGGGTTCATTCCCTGATCGCGCAACATCTCCATGACCGGAAAGGACCTGATTTTGGGATAATCTACCTCGCGTGATCCGATAAAGACATTCCTTGATGGCGACGTCTTAGGCAGCTTAGATGAAACCACGAAACGGAAAGGCACGTCTGCCACCGTAGCAACATCGAACTGCCCGCTTTCAGGAACTGTAAAGAAAAGGCCAAACTCAATGCGCCCTTCCTGAATCTCGTTGCAAATCGAATTCGAAGTACCGGTAAAAATCACCGGCCGCACTTTGGGATGTTGGGCTAGGAACTTCTTCATCATCTTAGGAAGCAGATGAGAGACAACCGAATCACTTGCTCCAAACTTAAGGGGCCCCGAACACTCTTTGAGTTCGTTCTGTGAAAATGACACGATCTGTTCGACTGAATCAAAAATTGACTCGCACCTTTTAAAAACCTCTTCACCGGCCTTGGTAAGACGAACCTGCCGTCTTTGTCGCTCAAGCAAGACAACCCCAAGGCTCTCTTCAAGTTGACGCACCATTTTGCTGATCGCAGGCTGTTGCACCCTTAAGACTTTCGATGCTTTCGTAAAACCCTGTTCACGGGCAACGATATAGAAATACTTGAGATGACTGAGCTCCATTGAAGCGCCTGACTATCACGGATGACCCGCATGGGCCACAAGAAGGTCGCCCTTAAAATTCTGACATTCTGGTGCTTTGCAAAAATAAAAAGGCCAGCCAAACCCTTAAGTTCAGCCGGCCCATCTATAAATATAGCGCTACAAATGTTGTTTAGACTTGAAACCGCTTCACATCAGAAAGAAAAGCATTGAGTCTATCGATATAGTCTTGCAGTCTCTCGGTACCTTCTCCGACTTTCCAACGAAACCCGGGAACAGCCACGCCCTTCTCATCACACGTGTACGCAAAGGGCTTTGCCTCTTTTTTCACTGCCGGCTTCTTCTCTAAGCTTTCATTCTTAGGTTGAGCCACCGCGACAAGCGCCGGATCAATCTCGTCACCCGCCTGAGCGAATGTCGCAATGAGTTCGGAGTGCTGTTCTGGAGGCGTCGACAACAGCTTACGGAGCGCCGACCTTTGCTTTATATTGCGCTGCATCAATTCTTGCTTTGTCGTATCTGGGAGCTTGGTAAACCCGATGCATTCCGTAATGCGAGACTTAGGCTTTCCAAAGGCTTGGGCAATCGCTTCGTAACTCGTATAGGCCTGCGCCTCGAGCAACGAAACATACCCTTCACCTTCTTCGATTGGATGCAAGTCAACGCGGTCGAGGTTTTCCCGAAGGGCCACTTCGTGAACTGTTTTATCATCCGAGGTCAAGACTCTCGCCGGAATACGTTCCAGACCCGCAAGCTTTGAGGCGCGAAGACGCCGCTCACCTGCGATGACCTTATACCTATCCCCGTTCTGGACCACCAAGATCGGCTGCAATACGCCATGCTGGGCGATAGATTTCGAGAGCGCCTGAATTTCACTGTCTTCGAAATAAACACGCACCTGCAATTCAGAAGCATCGACCTTGTCTACAGGAATGAAATTCACGAGAAACGTCGTGAGATTCCTGAAATTTGAGTGCGTATTGCCGGCGGTGGTTCTGGCCGTGCTGTAGAGCTGCTTGAGATATCCGCTCCCGGTGCGGGTTTTCAGGTTCTTTTTGCCGTTTGGATCCGCATCCTTCGCGGATTGTTCGGTTTCTTTCCCATTTTCTTGCTGTTCTTTGATCTCATCCATGACGAATCTCCCTTTTAACTTAAAGCGAGCAGCTCATTTGTGAGCGATCCGATGTCTTGAGCGCCAGTTCCTCGTGAATTGACCTCCCAAACCGTGGTTCTACGCTTGGTTGCCTCGTTTAAATCAGCGCTTCGACTCACGACAGCCTGCGTGCAGAAGTCGCCGAACTGCGATTTGAGCTCGCCCAACACCTCTTGGCTGATGACTTCGCGGTTGTCGTACATGTTCGGGATGATTTTCACCTCAAGTTCACGCCGAAACTCGCGCTCCATCTCTTCAATCGTAGCCATTACAAGCGACATCCCATGAAATGAGAGAGGGTTGGTCGCGCACACGACGTTCACTAGGCTTGCAGCCACCAACATCGAGCTATTCAAGATCGATGCGGCGGGGTTCGTATCGGCTACGATGAGGTCGTACTCATGCGCGATGCTTTGGATGGCCTCGGAGAGGCGATATTCACGCCTGGGCTTCTGGTTCAACGGGATCTCGATCGTGCAAAGACCCAAATTGGCCGGAATAAGGTCTAACCCTGGCGCTACGTTCACGATGGTTTGTTTGATCGGCAGATCATTGATCAAAACATCGTAGATCGTTGGCAGTTCGTGCGATTCAAGCACATCGAGGTTGAGTGAAAGATGGCCCTGGCCGTCAAGATCTATCGCGAGAACGCGATACCCCATCATCGCGGCTTGCATGACGTACTGGGCAGTCAAGGTCGACTTCCCCGTGCCGCCTTTCACGTTATAAAACATTTGTATCTGGTGCTTGGGCTTCGACGGAATTCGGTCGCCGTGGCGACCGAAAAAGTAGCCCTGCACATGTTCCAATGGAATGAGTTTACGATCGACGTTTCCCACGCGCCTTCTGATCGTGGAAATCATCCCTTCTTTTTCGAGTTGATCGACCTGTGATTTTTCAAGATTCGCCAGTCTGGCAAATTCAGCCGGCGTGAAAGACACTTCACGAAACGTTGCCATTTTTGATGCCCTCCTTGGTGTTTTTCAAAAACGCGTACTTTTGAAGATTCTAAACCGATTCAGTGAATCGGCAAAATTTTACATCCTGTTAGTAGATTTATTCTTCGCGAGTCTTCGTGAACTAGCAATCAAATTCGGTCGCCGCGGCGACCGAATCGAGAGATTCATTGGTTTTCGAATTTAACGCTCTGAAAGGTCAACAGCCGAGCCCGGAGTCCGTGGTTTTTTTACGCGAAGATATTTTATCGCCTTAGTGGCATTTGTTATCTCGTCAACGCTGATGAAACCCAAGTTCAGCTCTTTGGGGCATTGCTTTAAAACCGCATCTCCGAAAATCTGACAAGAAGAAGCGCTGGGGGTCTTTTTCTCGGTCGCCGCGGCGGCATACTCGCTTTTGCAAATATGCTTCAAAGCTTCTATTCTTACTTGCTGGGCCGAAGGATCCCGGTCGAAATGCCGTGCATACGCATCGACCAATCGATCGAGGAGCCCTTCGGAATCAGATGTAGCCTGAACTTGTTGGATGAGTTTTAGGCCAAGAGTCGTTCCGTCTTCCGTTGGATCATTCTCAACGCAACTAGCAAGATCTGGCGAAAAAGACCTCTCCTCTGAGCGTGCGTTTTTCTCGATCTCTTTGAACAATATTGCCTCGGCCTCTTTTATCGGAAAGAGTTTCGCCAGGTCATCGGCAAGCATCACAAAGTAAACTTGATCTTTCTCGGGAAGACTTCTCATCTTCAAACGGAACTGCTCGCCATAGAGATATTCTCTTTTTAAGAAATCAACCATGGCAAAGTAATTCGAGTCCTCTTTCCGGGTGACTAAGATACGTTCCGCCGTATCAGGCGGTTGTTTCGTCACGACGTCAGCCACCTTCGGCTCGAAGGTGCCCCTGAGTTCAAACTTCTTCTTTGTGCGGCTAGATCCTCCAAAGTATGCATAAGAAACTTGGGTCGCGCAGAATAGTCCCACTATTACAAAGCCTAAAATGGCTCGCATTTGTACTTTCATAAAAACCTGGTCCCTCTCTCTATATTTATATAGAGCAACCGGCGTGCCGATAGGGTAGGGCGCCATCCTGCGGAAAGACCAAGCTTTTACGAGAGTGTGTCAGAACGACACACGGCGAGCGGATAGACACCTGTCGAAGGATTTTGCGCTGTTTACGGCCATTTTTAATGGATTTCTCTTTGCGTTTAACCCTACAAGCTTTGTCAATTCACAAGCGGCCTTAGTTAAACAGTATCTATTTAGTCAGGCATGCGCACCCGGATGGGCAAGCCGCGCCTCAAATTGATTACTTTTTCTTCTTCGATTTATCCGCCAGCCACTGGACCGCTTGATCAAGGGTCACGAGTTCGGAATTCATTTCTTTGGGCACTGAAACATTGGTCGACTTGTATTTGATGTAGAGCCCATACTTGCCATTGTAGATCGCTATCGGTTTTTGATCTTTGGGATGAAGACCCAGCTCTTTTACTAGAGTCGATCCAGCACGGCCTTTCTTTTCTTGAGCAAGAAGCTCAAGAGCTCGCTCTAGCGTGACTGTGTAAACATCGTCTTCTTTTTTGAGTGAACGGAAATCCCCGTCATGAACCACATACGGACCGAAGCGACCTGCATTGCACTGAATGGGTTTCTTGGTTTCTGGATGCAGGCCTAGCTCTCGCGGCAAGCTTAAGAAACGCACGGCCTGTTCTACCGTAACCGACTTCGGGTCGAATCCTTTTGGAATTGAAGCGCGCTTTGGCTTGGGAACCTCTTCAGTCACTTCGCCCATCTGGACATAAGGACCAAACCTGCCAACCAAAACATACATATTCTGGCCCGTTTCGGGATGAGTCCCCAAGGGTTGCGGACCTCGCGCCTGAATCTCAAGAAGCTCCTCTGTTTTCTCAGCGCTCAAATCAGCCGGAGCGATATCCTCAGGAATCGAAGCATGAACATCGTCTTGCTCGTTCTTATTCCCCTCTTTGACGACGTAAGGTCCGTATCTTCCGATACGAACCTCGACACCCTTGAGATGGGTCAGGTTTACCGAGCGAGATTCATCAGGATCGATCTGTTTTTCTTTTTGCTCTACTTGGCCTTTAAGACCTTGCTTCCCCAAATAGAAACTTTTCAAGTAAGGAAGGGAATCCAAATTTCCTTCGGCGATCTCATCCAAAGATTGCTCCATCTTTGAAGTGAAGTTGAGATCAACCAACTGATCAAAATGCTTCTCTAGAAGCTGAGTCACCGCAAACCCAGTGAAGGTCGGCACCAAGGTGTTTTTTTGCCTACGCACGTAATCACGTTCAACGATGGTTCCGATAACAGCAGCATAAGTCGACGGTCTTCCGATGCCCGCCTTTTCCATGCCTTGAACCAATGAGGCTTCCGTGTACCTGGCAGGAGGTTTGGTTTCATGTGAAACCGGCTCAAGCTTTTCGAGCCCCAATGCATCGCCCGACTTCATCGCAGGCAAAAGAACTTCCCGATCTTCCAAGGCCGCGGCCGGATCATCTGATCCTTCAACGTAAGCCCGCAAGAAACCCGGGAACAAAATACGAGTGCCCGTAGCTTGAAAGAGAGAGTTCCCGGCCTTGATGCGCACGCTCATCGACCGTTTCTTAGCGTCAGCCATTTGACAGGCCATGGTGCGCATCCAAATGAGTTCATAAACGGCGAGCTCTTTGCCACTTAAACCTGAACTCTTAGGATGAACAAATTCCGCACCCGCTGGTCTGATTGCTTCGTGGGCCTCTTGGGCTCCCTTCGATTTCGCCGCGAACTGACGCACTTCAGGAGAAAGATATTCTTGGCCATAAAGCTCGGTCACGGCGGACCGGGCAGCCCGAATCGCTTCTTGCGAAAGATTGGGAGAATCCGTTCGCATATAGGTGATCAAACCTTCTTCATAAAGCCCCTGAGCCACCCGCATCGCATCCCGAGTTGAAAGGCCAAGTTTGCGGTTTGCTTCTTGTTGGAGAGTTGAGGTGATGAACGGAATCGGAGGTCGGCTCGTGAAATCTTTTTCTTCGACCGATTCCACCTTCCAATCCGTTCTCTCAAGCTGACCAACAAGGCCTTCTGCGTCGACCGCATTCAAGACTTTCAGTTGCTTGCCGGCTTCTAGTTTTCCTGTGGTTTCATCGAAATCTTTGCCGCTTGCGACCCGAACTCCGTCAACCTCGATGAGCCTCGCCTCAAATCGGTCGGCGTTTTTCTTAAGCTCCGCCTGCAAGTCCCAATATTCCGATTTTTGGAATTTAAGGCGCTCGCGCTCGCGATTCACGATCATTCGCAAAGCGACGGATTGCACCCTTCCGGCTGACAGACCATAGGCGATTTTCTTCCATAGAAGAGGGGAGAGGGTATATCCCACGAGCCTATCCAGAATGCGCCTTGCTTCCTGGGCTTTTACCAGGCGAAGGTCGATCTCACGGCAATCTTTGATCGCATTCTCAATCGCGGATTTGGTGATTTCGTGGAAGACCATGCGCTTTATCGGAATCTTAGGTTTGAGCACCTCGGCCAAGTGCCATGAGATGCTTTCTCCTTCGCGGTCTTCGTCAGTCGCCAGGTAGAGTTCGTCAGAGGTTTTGAGCTTCTTTCGAAGCTCGCTGATCACCTTCGACTTCCCCTTCGGAACGACATAAAGAGGTTCAAAGTCTTTCTCTACGTTCACGCCGATCTTCGCCCATTCTTCTTTTTTAAGGTCTTTGGGAATATCAGCCGCGGACTGAGGAAGATCACGCACGTGTCCCATGCTGGCTTCGACGGTGAAGTTCTTGGGTAAAAACTTGCGGATCGTCTTAGCCTTTGTAGGCGACTCAACTATAACTAGAAAGTTTTTGGCCATCGTTTATTCATGTATAGCCATATTTAATTGAAGATTGCAATTGCAGTTAGACACGAAATACCGGTCGCAAGTGTTTTACAAGCACGCTGACTGAGTGCGTATCTCGCTGAATTACGCCTCGAGCCACTAAAAAAGTGTGCTCATCAAAAAGCGCCCTAAAGCGCTCGTGCGTGCTTTTATGGAGGATCAAATCGAGAAATCCCTCCTCATCTTCAAGCGTTGAAAAGACCGTTCCTTTAGCCGTTGGAGGTCTTTGACGAATAATCGCCAACCCCGCGATTGTAACAAGCTGCCCATGTTGAAAACGGCGCGCTTGACTTGTCGTGATCTTGGGCAAGTTTTTGAGTTTTGCCCGCAAGGCTTGCATCGGATGCCCTCGCACCGACAGACGATAAGAAGCGTAATCAGCTCGAATGGCTTCATCAAAATCAAGCGGGGCGAACATCGGATCGCCTTGGGATTCTTGGGAAAGCAGGGCATTTTGAAAAAGATGGAATTGCCCACCCGGATCAGGCCGCAAAAACGCCTCGTGCGCCAGCACTTCCCAAAGAGCATGCCGCTGATCAAAACCAAAACAAGAAAAAGCGTCTCCCATCGCCAGGCGACTCAAGACCTGCGGTTTCAGTCGCACTCTGGCGCAAAAATCGAGCAAGCTTTGAAAAGGTCTTTTCTTCCTTTCTTCAAGGATGCAAGCAGCCTCGGCCTCACCCAGTCCCTTCACAACCCTCCAACCTATTCGCAACGCCTTGCCTTCAAGGGTGCAATCCCACTCTGAAGCATTGGGGTGCAAAGCAAGCACTTGCACCCCATGCCGTCTGGCATCATTGATCAGGGTGTTTGAAGAATAAAACCCCATCGGCTGGGAATTCAAAAGCGCGCACGTGAACTCAGCCGGGTAGTGACACCTCAAGTAAGAAGAAGCGTACGCCAATAATGCAAATGAAGCCGCATGCGACTCTGGAAACCCGTATTCCGCGAATCCTTTGATCTGTTCAAAAACACGATCAACCCACTCTTGAGGAAGACCGCTTGAGAGGAGCCCCGCTTTGAGTTTCTTCCCTAATTTCTCAATCGACCCCGTAGACCTCCAAGCCCCAATCGCTCGCCTGAGTTCATCGGCCTCGCCAGGGGTGAAATTCACGAGTTTGATCGCGATGCGCATGACCTGTTCTTGGAAGAGGGGAACGCCCAACGTTCTCTTCAAAATAGGAACAAGCCTTGGGTCAGGGAATTCCACTGGCTCAATGCCCCGGCGTCTCCTTAAATAAGGATGAACCATCTTCCCAACGATGGGCCCTGGTCTCACGATGGCCACTTGAATCACAAGATCATAGAAGTTTTTTGGCAAAAGCCTGCCAAGCATGTTCATTTGGGCGCGCGATTCAATTTGAAAAACACCGACCGTGTCGGCTTTTTGCATCATCTCGTAAGTCCGCGCATCATCGCGTGGGATGCGATCCAGCGATAAACCACCGATGTAATCGCAAGTTTTTCGAATCGCCGTGAGCATCCCAAGGGCCAAGATATCGACTTTGAGCAACCCTATGGCATCAAGGTCATCTTTATCCCATTGCACGACCGTTCTGCCCTCCATTCGCGCTGGCTCGATGGGAACCGTTTCAATCAGAGGATCTCGCGACAATGTGAACCCGCCGGAATGAATCGAGAGGTGGCGCGGGAATCCATAAAGCTCACCCGCTATTTTCCTGGCCAACCCCACTTGAGGAGACGGGTTCTCTGCTTTTCGAACCTGCTCAAGATCGACTTCCAAAACCTTGCTCACCTCGCGTGATGCAGAGCGCGAACGGTAAGCGACCAATGCCGCGACCATCGCCGCGCGATCACGCCCATAGCGCTCATAAATATGCTGGATCACCTCTTCACGGCGCTCATGCTCGAAATCGACATCGATGTCAGGCGGCTCGCCTCGCTCAGCCGAGATGAACCGCTCAAAGAGCATCTCGATCTGCGAAGGATCGATCGCGGTGATTCCCAGGCAGTAACAAACCACTGAATTCGCGGCAGAGCCGCGGCCCTGGCAGAGGATCTTCTTTGCGCGCGCGAACTCGACGATCTCCCAAATCGTAAGAAAATAGTCGGCGAACTTCAGCTCATCAATCGTTTTCAGCTCGTGTTCGATTTGGGTGACGATCTGCGGAGGGATTCCCTGCGGGTACCTCTTTTTCGCGCCTTCCCAGACAAGCTTGACGAGGTAAGATTGGGCTGTTTCGCCTTGCGGGATCCATTCGGAAGGATAGCAGTACCTCAGCTCAGACGGACTGAACGCGCAACTCTCAGCCACCACCAGCGTATTCGTGATTGCTTCTGGCAGATCAGCGAAAAGCCTTCTCATCTCGTCGGCGCTCTTAAGATGCCTCTCCGCGTTGGGATGCAGCTTTCGGCCAGCCCCTGAAAGCGTCGTCTGTTCTCGAACGGCCGTGAGAACATCTTGCAACACTTTCCTTGAAGCCATGTGATAATGCACATCGTTCGTAGCGATGATCTTGAGATCAAAAATACGACTGATTTCAAGCACGCGCCTCGTTCTTTGGACGTCAAATCCATCAAACAACCTTGAGAGCGGCAGATACAACCTTGAGCCAAAGAGATCTTTGAGCGCGCCGTATTGCACAGCCTGCCCGTCTTGCGCCAGAGCGACCAGGCCGTCTCGATGAGGTGATTCCATCATCTCAACGAACCTGTTCCACTGCAGGCTAGCTTTTCCCTTCTCGCGCCCTTCGTGGCTCGCTGAGATAAGGCGGCACATCAACCCATAAGCTTTGCGGTTCTGGGCAAGAAGAATGAGCGGTGGTTTTCCTTCCAGGGAAAGCTCTGCTCCGACGATGAGCTTCAATTTCGGATGATTTTTCACGGCGCGATAAGCTTTGGGCATGCCATAAACGCCATCACGATCCGTGATCGCTAAGGCATTGAGGTTGAGCCTTGCAGCCTGTTCGATGAGCTCTTCAGGCCGGGAGGCGCCTTGCAAAAAGGAATGATTCGTCTTGCAGCAAAGCTCTGCGTAGCCTTGCTCAGTCAAAGTAACCATGCAAAAAAAGCTCTTTTTTACCTGGTGTCGAAAATACCCAAAGTTGCTGCCCTGAATCCGTCAAAACCCGGTAATAATCGCGATTGAACCCCCGAAAATCTGGATCACGCCACCACTCAATGCTCAAACGCTCAGGCCCAATCCATTCTTTGACATGCCAACTTTGTTTGACACCGACCAGGCTTTCGCCTTCCTTCCTCAAAAGAACAGGCTTCTTCAAGACACGCGCAGGACGCATTGGGTATTCCTCTTTGGGCATGAGCTTTTCTTTGATTTCAAGAACACGGCTCCACGCCTTCTCAGGCAGATGCCTATCGACGGGCTGAGCGAGGAAGGCCCCTTCCTTTCCCAGCTTCTGCGCTAACCGGGCGATCAGCGCGTTCCAGGCCTCTTTCTCTTCTTCTTCGGCACTAAAAAGGTTCTTCTGGGCGCCATGTCCGGGTGCGGTCTCAAGAACCTCTAAATTTATTTTATTCACTAATGCCGGAAATGGCCTTTTCCCTGCGTCAAAAGAGAGCTTGTCGCGCAAGATGGGGATCATCGACGAGACTGATCCTTGTGGCAGAGCGAACTCAATCTTCCAGTCGCGCCTTCTCTCAGACTCATTCTTCTCGAACTCGAAGTTCACGCCCAAGCTCGCAGCTCTCAGGCCTCGGCCGCGAAGCCTTGCCACAATACGATCAAGCAAGCCCCTCAACACGAAAAGAAGAGGCTCTAAATCCGCGCATGCTGGCCAGACCGAAAACTCATTGAGTTCGATCTCTTCAAAAATCTTCTCTGCCGGCCGAAACTTCGGCCAAGAAAGAGAGAGTTTGCCCGCAAAGCTCTGTGAAACGCGCATCCCCAGCTCAACTCCTTCAGCGCCAAAACGCGAGGCAAGGGCGCTCACGGGAATCTTCAAGAATCCCTGCAAATCTTTCACCCCCAACGAACGCAAAGCCTGCATCATATGGATGGCTTTCACATGAATGATCTCATCATGCGCAAAGGGGCTCGCATAAGCGAACAACGCCTCTAAAGGAAGCTGACTGCGTTTTTTGCACCCAAACTTGGCCAGTGCAAACGCCGTAGGAGCATCTTCAGCCACTCCAAGGTGGGGCAAGTAACCAAACCGCTGCGCCAAAACGCTCAATCGCACAAGCAATGTTTTTTCTTCAAACAGCCCCAAGCTTCGGCCGATCTCTAGAAAGATCGCTTCATTGTCACGAACCGCGATTTGCGGGGTGAACCTGAAACAAGACTCCGCGAAAGGCTCGATCGAACTAGACTCCCTCAAGAAGGCGCAAACTATCCGTTCCATAGAATTTCCCCTCCTCGCAAAACAGCGTTCTTCCTTGCCATGCTTCTGTCTTTGAGAACATGACACTGCATGCCCTGAACTTGCAGTTGCATTGA
>JBFMCE010000009.1:0-54330 GCA_040754655.1 Bdellovibrionota bacterium
AGAGCTTGCGGGCCTCGAGATCAAGTGAGGCTTGTTTTCCGAAGTTCCAATCAGGATCAAGTTGATAAAAGACGTAACCCCTGTGCAAGTTTTTCATTCGTTCAAGAAAAACCGGCAGGGGTTCTTCAAGCACCTTCTTGGCCGAAGTTGAAGCATGGTAGATCAGGGGCTCCTGATTCGTTGAGATTCGCAGGATCATCGCGTGCACCAAGCCCATGGGACCGGTTTCGCGCAAGTAGAGCTGGGCGTACTGCTCGCTAGGAACCGCAAACAAGATGTAGTGTCCCCGGGGCAAGGTTTTCTGGCAGCGCAGCACCCCCTCGGCGTTGACGTACTGGAGTTCAAACTTGTTTTCGTCCATCTCGTAGAGTGGGCAAGAAAATTTGCGGTGTTTCAAGAAAGCATCGATGTCTAGGGTGACGTGTTGGTAATAAGGAAAACCGCATTTGTTGAGGTTCACCTTGCGCAGCGGTTCCGGCTCGACGGAAAGCCAATGGTCGATGTAGTGTTTTCGCAGCGAAAAAGCGGGCCTTCCGAAGTAGTAACGAATCTTGTCTAGAACCAGGGCTTTCTCAGCCGGGTTCGCGCCATAAATTTCAGCAAGCACGAGTTGCAGCCAGATCATGCAATTCACGGTGTCTTTGGGATGGCGCGGGTCGGCATCCCAGCCGCCAACACCTTCCCCAAGCACGTCTTCCAGAGTAACTTCGTAGTGCATTGATTTTGCTATGGCTTCAACATATCGTGACTCAAGTTGATCAAGAGTGAGTTTGGCGTGCGCGGTTTTGGGTGCAAGTGAAATGAGTGCCCCGATTGATGAGGATAAGATGAGAAGCCGAAGCATTGCTAAAAGAATACCATAAATCGTGCGAGGGGTAGCATGCGTCAGCGCGGACAGGACTTTATTGGGAAGAAGGTGCTCATCACAGGAGGGACAAAGGGCCTGGGACTTTGTTGCGCCAAGATGTTCTCTGCCTTTGGCGCCACTGAGATCTTTGTGTCGTATCGCTCAGATCATGAAGCGGCGGGGCGTGCGCGCGAGGAGATCGAACGTCTTGGCGCGAAATGCACCGCGATCTCGTGCGATTTGACCGAAGAGGGATCCGTCGATCTTCTCTTTGACGAGCTGCAAAAACATACATCAACCATAGATATTTATATTCACAACGCGGCCGCGACGGCCTTCAAGAGTTTGCTTGAGCTGAAAGCGCATCATATAGACAAAACCTTCAATCTCACGGTGAAGGCCTTTATTCTGGGTGTGCAGCGCGCGGTTGCGATGATGCAAGGGTCGGGCGCCATTGTCGCGATCAGCGGGATGGACACCTTGAAGGCGGTGCCACGACATGGCCTTTTGGGCGCGGCGAAATCGGCTCTCGAAACGCTTGTCGCGTATTACGCGCACGAATTGGCCCAGCGGAGTATCCGGGTCAACTCGGTCAATCCAGGCTTTCTAGAGACAGATTCAACCAAGAAGTATTTAGGAGCGGCTTTTGACCAGGCACGGCATGCCTTTTCTGAGGCCGTGCCGCTTAAACGCGCGCCAAGACTGGAGGAGGTGGGTGAGGCTGTTTTGTTCCTGTGCGAAGAACGCTCAAGCTGGATCATCGGACAGACGTTGATCGTAGATGGGGGACTCGATTTTTCTTTGCCCGTACGGTCAAATTGACCTGCTCTTGAGCAGAGAAAATAAACAGGAGGCGCTCTACGATGATCAACGGCACAAAACTAACAGGCCTTTGGAAGAAAAAAGACCGTTCCGGCAAAGAATACTTTGTTGGTTCTCTGTCTGCTACCGCGCGATTCGTTGTTTTCCCGAACGGGTATAAATCAAAAGACTCCGAGCCTGATTATTATCTCTTCGTCGTACCCGCTCAGCCCAAGGAAGATCCGAATCCTGTTGAATCAAGGCAGGCAGCGCAGGTCACGCCGCATTCAAACGCGGCGAAAAAAGCTAGGGTCGCGTGAATTGAGCGCTTAAAGCAGGCTTATGACGGCGCCGATAAGGCGCCAGGCTGAATACGCGACACAGGCTAAAAGAGCCACGGCGCAGGCCAGAATCAAACCCACCTTCAAGCGAGATTCTTTTTGCGTGCGTTTGGGGTTGCTGCAGTACTCTAACAAGAGGCCAGCATTGCGTTGATTCGCCTTCCAGGCCGCATCAAAGAGATCGCCGGCGATCGGTACGGCTCCCAATCCAGAGTCGACGGCGATATTCGAGAGTATGCGCAAGAGAACGGAAGCTGGCGCTCGCAGGCGCAAGGCCTCGTAGAAAAAATAGAGCGCAAACAGCGTTGAGATGAGGTCACCGATTCCCGGGATGAGGCCCAGGGCGGCGTCCCAGCCAATGCGAAACGACGTGCCCGGCACTTGAAACTTCGAGTCAAGCAGCACCGCCAGAGACTTTAAACGGCGTTCTATCTCATCTTTAGATTTCATGGTACCCCTGATCTTGCATGGAAAACGTCAAAACCACCCACAATATACCAGTGGGGTATCTTTTTTGGGTCTTCGGATTCACTGGCTCGCATCGTTTTTACTATGGGCGTCCCATTAGCGGCACTCTTTATTTCTTCACGTTTGGGCTGCTTGGGATCGGCTGGTTGGTCGACCTCTTTTTGATTCCTTCAATGGAACGGGAAGCCGATCTTCACTTCAAGCCTGGTCGCAAGGATTACACGGCTTCATGGCTTTTGCTTACTTACTTGGGCATCTTCGGCGCGCACCGGTTTTACTTGGGCAAGTGGGTCACGGGGTTGATCTATCTGTTCACGGGCGGACTGTTTACGATCGGTTATGTCTACGACTATTGGACGTTGAACGATCAGATCAGCGAAGCCAACGCCGAATTTGCGAGTCTTCAAGGTCAAGGCTCGCGGTCCGTTTAGAGAGGCCTGGTCAGATCGACAAAGCTTTCAAGTTGGGCGAACTTCGTCTCGCGCGAGAGTTTCTGCCACCGGTGGGAGAGAGTGCTTTCAAGCATCAACTCCAAGAGTTCTTTGCCGTAATGTTTCTTGAAGCCGAAAGCGCCCCATGCCTTGCAGTTCTTTTTTTCCATGCCTGATGGGATTTCGCGAGGCTTTTCACAGAGCACGAAGCGAGATGGATCAACGATTCCCCAGGCGCAAAAAGGGCCGTGGGTTTCTTCATTCACATCAAAGAGTGCAAATGCGGCGTGAGCGCCTTGGCGCAGCGCCGCTGAGAGTTGGTCAAGGACGTGGGCAGGTTTAAAACGAGTGTCAGGCAATACGACCAAGTTGTTTTCGCTCCAATGCAACTGGCTTTGCAAAAGGGAATCAGGCCATTCCAATGACTCCTTGATCTCACAGGTTTCAAGAACGGGGTGGAGTGGCGAGCGTTTGAATGCAAGATACTCAATGAGTTCTGTTTTCTGCGCGCGCGTTACGACGACGCTTTTCCATTTCCGATCTCTCGCGTGCTCAATGCACCAATCGATCATCGGCAAGCCGCGCTCGTCAGCAAGAAGTTCTTTTGCCCTGGGCGAACCTACGCGCTTGCCGAACCCGGCGGCAGGCACTAGTAGTGTGGGCATGGCTGGCGAGTCCAATGGGTTTTGCATTGTCGTGCTTAGTTACAATCATCCAGGCCTGACTTCAACTGCGTTGAAGTCGGTCCGCTCGAAAGGGACATTCCCGGCCATTTTGGTGCACAACGGAAGTTTGCCCGAGCATCGAGAGGCTTTGCTGAAAGAGTTTTCCGACGTTGACCACGTTATTCTGGAAACAAATCGGGGTTATTCCGGCGGAGCGAACTTTGGGATCTCCAAAGGATTTGAAAAAGCGGAGTGGGTGGTCTTCCTCACGAATGATTGCGTACTTGAGAGCCTGCCTCATTTTCCAGATCAACCGGCCGTTCTTGCGCCGCAAATTCTCATTCGAAACACGGGAAAAGTGGATTCTTTGAAAGGGTGGTTCAATCCTGCGATGGCGAGACTTGAACATCAGATTCGGCTAGACGATGGCAGTCGTTCAGAACAGTGGCGTGATTACGCGCCCGGCACCGCGTTTGCCGTGCATAAGAAGATTTGGACTCAGGTAGGAGGGTTTGATGAAAGCTTAGGCACCTATTGGGAGGATGTAGACTGGAGCCAGCGGGTTCGGCGAGAAAACTTCTTGATCGCGTCTGATCTTGAATGGAAGGTCAATCACGGCATTGGAAAGACCTGTCGAAAACAGAAATTTTATACCATTTATCTGTATCAACGAAACCGAGCCCTCGTGAGCTGGCGCTATGCGGAAGCTGGTGAGCGTGTGCGCCTAGGCATGGTTTTGCTGCTGTCTTGGACGTTCTTAGGAGCGCGACTGCTGGCGAAGCGCCGTTTTGATGACCTCCGACTGCTTTTTCAGGCGGTTTGGCATTCGGCCGGATTGGGCTCGCGAGCCGCTTTACGCCGCTTTTTTTGAAAGTCGAGCCTTAGGCAGCTGACCGAAGCAAGTCGTGCGGTTTCTGCCTTCAGTTTTTGACTGATACAGGGCTTGATCGGCGCGCTCGAGGATTTCAGAGGGCTTTTCACCATCAGAGGGAAAACTGGCGATACCGATGCTCACGCTTACGCATCCCAGGGGTTGTTTTTCCCGATGGGTGAATGCTTCGTTTGCGATCGCGATGCGGATGCGTTCGGCGAGAGCGTATGCCGTCTGCGTGTCGGTATTGGGACAGAGCACGACAAATTCTTCTCCGCCGTAGCGCGCGGCAAGGTCAGTGGTTCGCGAGTGCTTTTCAATGATCTTCGCAGTACCCCTTAAGACTTCATCTCCTTCAGGGTGCCCGTTTTGGTCATTGTACTTCTTGAAATGGTCGACATCGCAAAACAAGATTGCGTAGGGGTGTTTGTATCGCAGAGCGCGCACATGTTCTTTTTCAAGTTGGGCTTGAAACCGCCTGAAGTTGCTCAAGCCCGTCATTTCATCGGTGACCGACGCTTTTTCGAGCTTAAGAGTGAGTTCCTCCAATGAGCGCTGGGCTTGGCGGATGGCGGTCACGTCTTTCGCTACGAGTTGAAGGACCTCGATGTTTCGCGCTAGTTTAAGATTGCAGGCTGAAATTTCAAGAAAAACCTTTTTCGAGCCCATGAGAAAGAGAGCGTCAACGGGTTGTTGAGCCTCGTTTGATTGTGAGGCGCCCTTCAAATACTTCTCAAGCGTGATGCGATCCCGTTCGACGACCCAAGATAAGATTGGTTTGCCCACAACAGGCTGCGGAGCGCTTGTCAGCAACTCCAGGCCCGCTCGATTGCATTCGAGGATTCGAAAATTCTTCCGCTCAACCAGGAAGACTCCGTCGATCATCTTGTGAAAGAGGTCAGAGTAAGCGGCGATCTGCGAAAGCGTGCCTCCGACGACCTCGCCGTTAAGCAGTTCGAAGGCCATGCGTTCCTCGGCCGAAGAGATCGATTCGGGAGCCGAAGAGTCGTCTTCGCGTGGTTTCCTTTTCGTTCCCATCCATTCATCGGTTCGGGTTATTTTCTGAATGGGTTGAGTGGATATGTTTTTCCCAGCGCCCTTTTTATAAATAATTTTTATATAGTCGGGATAAAAGAATACTTGATTTCCTCATTTTCTAATCTAACCTTCCTACTATATGCAAATGATCAAATGGATCGGGGTGTTGTTGGGAGGCGTCGTCGCGAGCGCAGCCGCATTCGGAGCCGAAACCGTGAAGGCGACATCAGTTTTTGAGAAGCCCACTTACGGGAGTAAGCAAGTCGAGGTTCTGCCGGCCAATGCGCCAGTGACGGTCGTAGGCAAAGAGTATAGGGACGAAGGCTTGAGCTGGATCCCTGTGCAGGTCTCGAACGGCAAGGGTTGGCTGCCAAAAGAAAGCGTTTCACTCGCTTCGAAAGACATAGGGTACGAAGATTGGGAGGGCAAGGACAAGGCTCTCTGGCTCTGGTTCTCTGCGGGGCCCGCCGCGATGTACTCTGATAAGTTCTATCCGGCGCTGAGGGTTGTGGGTGGGTTGGATTGGTATGTAAATCGCCACCGCCGTTTTTTCATCGGTACTTTTGTCTCAAGCCCGTTTTCGAAGGAAGAGATATCTACGGATCACAGTGGGCGCTTCCAGCGCTACAACACTTATTTCTCGGTGGGTTATCAACTCGTTCCGGGGGTGTGGTTCACCCGATTCGGCCTTGGGTTGTCGGTTCTGGCAGGAGCCAACCGCAACTTCTCGAGAAAATTCGGCGCATCTGCTTCAGCTGAGCTCGGCTACCAGGTTCCGTTCAACGACTTTTCGAAGCTTGCGGTGAGCTTTAGTTTCGAATACACCGGCAAGTCGAGGCAATCCGTGAACTTCTTTCAGGACCTCTATCATTGCACGTTCGGAGGATGTGATCCTTCGATTCCCGTGCCAAGCGCTGTGATCATGGGCTTGAATGTTTCATATAATTTTGCGCCATAACCAGGAAAGGTTGAGATGAATGTTTCGTATCAATAAAGGCTTGGTTCTTATCGCAATCCTAGTAGCGGCGGGTCTCAGCCCCCTTCACGGTTCAGCTCAAGAGAAGGGTTCTGAAAAGCCACGCCAGGAAGAATCTTACGAGGGTAAGTCAGACGGTTATGGCAAAACCCACGGTCTCTTAGGGCCAGTGGTTCTAGGGCCTGCGGTCAGTTTGCTCGCTTTTCCCCATCCCATTGAGGTTGGCTTGGAAGGGAAGTACAAAGATCTTTTCGGGTTTGGCCTTACGTATGGCTTCATTCCTGATCTCGTCATCAAGACGGCGAAGATCAACACGAAAGCTTTTGATGCCCGCGTGAGGTGGTTTCCGTTTCGCGGGGCGTTCTTCGTGGGGATGGCATTTGGCACTCAGACCATCAGCGCGAAGAAAAGCGCTGAAATCCAAAGCATCAAAGTAAATGCCGAAGTCGAGGTGCAGTCGTCTTTTTACACCCCTCACGTGGGGTGGAGATGGGTTTGGCCATCAGGATACTTCATGGGCGTCGATCTGGGATGGCAACTTGCCTCAGGGGCGGAGACTACGCTCACCACGGACGTGCGCAACGTACTGCTTCTGGCAACGCCTCAATACGGGCAACTTGAGAAGGACGTAAAGGATCTCGGCAACCAATACGGGAACAAACCCCTTCCCATGTTCACGCTGATCCATTTCGGTTGGCTCTTTTGATACGTTCGGAAATACACAAACTGAGAACCCGCAAGAGCCGTCTAGTGGTATGCTCCTTCGCCGAATAGCGCTGATGAAGTCGTTACCTCGACTTCATCCGTAGCTTTGTCTAAGTCATTTGCTTCTAGTCTCGCGTGCTCTGTCGGTTCATTAAGCAACACATCAATGAGACCGCCGAAGATGGAGATATTCTTCATGAAATGGATTTTCTGCTGGTCTCGTTCGGCTCCTTCCTTGTAATTCCAAAAGTCATGAAAAAGAAGGGTGGTCGGAACTAAAAACGCGGCAAGGGCTGATGCCCCCCATTTTGGTTTCAAGTTAAAGAAAAGCGAAGCAGCGCCAGAAAGTTCGGTCATGGCGGCGGCCATTCGAAGCAGGGGAGTATGCGGAATTTGTTTATATGCCATGTAAGCCTCGGTTTTCTTGGGTTGCAGCAACTTCTCAAGGCCCGCGCCAAAGAAAGTCGAAGCAAGCAGGGAGCGACCGGCCGATTTCAAAACAGTTCGGGTTTCCAAGGATTCCTCCTTTTTTTCTTATTGTTAAGAGTGCAACGGGTATGCCTGGAATAGGCGTTGCATAAGATCGGGCGATTGATACACCTGAGTTCGATAAGCTTTAAGCTTACCAGCAACGCATTTGAGAACGCACAACCGATTCCCAAGAAGTTTACGAGGGAAGGAAACGACCTTTCCCCGTCGCTCGAGTGGTCAGGAGCGCCAGCGCAAACAAAACAGTTTGTCCTTGTCTGCGAAGATCCCGACGCGCCACAAGACGAGCCTTGGGTGCATTGGCTGCTTTACAAGATTTCTCCGGCGTTGCTTGGCGTTCCTGAAGGCCTGCCGAAGTCAAAGATCATTCAAGGCGCCGAAACTTTCTACCAAGGGAAGAATTCTTTTGGAGAGATTGGTTATGGCGGGCCCCTTCCTCCCAGGGGGCATGGCTGGCACCGTTATATTTTCAGGCTCTTTGCGATTGATGTTGAATTGCAAGAGCCCCCGGGGATTTCTAAACAGCAGTTGTTTGATGTGATGCGCTCGCACATTCTGACTTATGCCGAACTAGTCGGAACATACCGCAGGGAATCGATATTGCGCTCTGCGTGAGGATGTGACGATCAAAGGCGTTATCTCAGCAACGCTCCGACGGCGTAAGCTAAAATTGACGCAACCATGCCGATGAGCATTGTGGTCATCCCAGACTTCCACCACGGGATAATAGACCACTTGCTCTTGAGGGAACCGATCGCGAAAAAAACGAGACCGGTAAGTATCGCAGCGAGTTGAAAAGAATTTGACGAAGCAAAGAGAAAAGGAACAAGCGGAACGCTCCCACAAATGACGAAAGCGATGAAAGTGTTCATGGCCGCTTTTTTAGGGGCTCTTACCGCAAGAGGAAGCCCATGCTCTTCGGTGAGCATGATTTCGACCCAGGTTTCTTGCCTTGAGGTGACGTCCGTTACGGCTTGATCTAAAGTTTCTCCTCTCAGCCCTTTTTTGGCGAGCAATTGCCTTACTTCTTCTTTTTCGCCCTCAGGATTTCGTCTGATTTCCTCCCGTTCAACGGCTTCAAGCCGTTTGATTTCTTCAAGCTCCGACTTCGTTCCAAGATAATTGCTCGCCGCCATTGAAAAACCGTCGGCGATCAAGTTCGCGGCTCCTAAAATCAAGATCGTTTTGACGGAAAGGTTCGCGCCCATGACGCCCGAAACAACGGCAAAGCTCGTGACGGCCCCGTCAATGCCCCCGTAAACCCAGTCCCGCAGGTAACTCTCTTGAGGACCTTTGGACAGCCTTGAAGCGATGGCCTCTGGCGTGTGATCACGTTCGATCTGATCGATGCTCGGCATTTTTTTCCTGCGTGTTGAGAAATTCTATCTAAGGCATAGAAATACTTACTCGTTCTCGAAAACTCAAGGTGTCTTATGCCGAGGGCGTTCGCTTCACAAGCCCGTGATTAAGCCCTCTATTATTCGCTAAGAACAACCGATACTGCTTATATAGTGACGAGCAAAGGTAAATGGGCCGACGGGAGAGTCATTTAATTTTGCGAGACGCTGCTAAGCAGACCCACGAGAAAGGGCGGTCAGGCGTGAGCCATGTTCATCCGATAGCGTTGGAAGAAACACTCTCAACGAAACGCATGTTTTCGTATTTTGGCGCGCTCTTAGCGCTAGCCTTCATTCATTTCCTATGGTGGGCGCTGATAAATAGGCTCTCGCAATCGACTCAAATCAATCCGTTGAGTTTTTTTGGTGTCGGATTCTCGCTCATCGGAATGGCGCTTGCCGCCAAGCTCGTTCCAAGAATCAGGGCGTATTTCCCTCAGGCGTTCGGAATTGCAATGTGGTTGGTCGCAGGGCATGCGTTTTTCAACGCTTATCAAAGCGGGGCTGAGCCCTTGTACATCGTATTCTGCGTCTTGGTCTTGATGACGGCGGGTTATGGGTTCTCTTCCCGGATTGGTTTGATCTGTTACGGCTCTTTCGCCTTGGTTCTTGCCTGCTCGGTTCCTGGTTCTATAAACGAGGTCTATAAACAGATATTAATTGTGGCGGTCGGCGCCACTGTTGCGATTGGATACGTGGGCGTTGAGTTTCGTTTAAGGAAGATCTCTTTTCTCTTGGCTAGCACCCGGCCCTTCGAAGAGCTGATGAACAGCATCCCTGATGGGTTTTGGATCTATTCGCTTGAAACCAATTCCCTGATCTTCTGCAATGAAAATTTAGATCGGATCTGGGGCCGTTCCCGGCATGAACTCTGCCGGGACCCGTCACTTTGGATCTCCGGCGTGCACGCGGAGGACCGCGAGAGAGTCAAAGGATTCAGAAAAGAGATCGGGCAAAAAGAGTTTGAAATCGAATACCGCGTGGTTCGTCCTGACGGCGGCATTCGACACGTCAAAGAGCGAACTTTCCCGGTGACCGGCGAATCGGGGACCGTTGAACGCGTGAAAGGCGTTACCGTCGATATTACTGAAAAAAGGGCCCTTGAAGAACGAGAGCGGCTGAGCCTTTTCATGCATCACCAAATCTTGGACTCGCTTTCCGAAATGGTTTTGGTCAAGGGGCCAAATTCTAAAATTATTTGGGCGAACAAGGCGTTCCGTGAGTATTACGGCATGAGCAATGAAAAGCTCAAGGACATAATTGATGCTCCTTTTAGCATGCCTGATCACACTCAACAGTATGTGAAAGACGATGCGTACGTTTTCAATTCGGGCAGGGTTCTTGACATTCCCCAGGAGCCCGTAACCCGATACAATGGCGAAGTTCGCCTCTTCCACACGGTCAAATCACCCATCGTCGACGATCGCGGTAAGGTCATCATGACGGTCGGCATCTCACGCGACATCACCGATCGTGTTCGCGCGCAAAAACTCATCGTCGAGCAGCGCACAAAGATCATCGCGGGATCAAAGATGTCGGCCCTGGGCGAGATGGCCGGAGGGGTGGCCCATGAGATCAATACGCCTCTTGCGATATTGAGCCTACTGGCTGGGCAGATCCAAGAGATGGCGAAAGAAGAGGTCGTAGATTTGGAAATGCTCAGCAAATCAGCTGAAACGATCGAACAGACCACGTTGCGCATCGGAAAAATCGTTTCTGGGCTGAGGAACTTCTCGCGAGACGGCGCCAAAGACCCATTTGTTCAGCTTGATATCAAGTCGATGATCGAAGAAACTCTGGCTTTCTGCAAAGAAAGGTTTTCGGTTCACGGGATCGGGCTGATCATCGAGGATTTCGAGAATTTGACGATCGAGGCGCGAAATGTTCAGATCGCCCAGGTTTTGCTCAACCTTTTGAATAACGCCTATGACGCCGTGGCGACGTTGCCGGAAAAGTGGGTGAAGGTTTCGGTCACACGTCAACCCCAATGGGTCGAAATTGCCGTCACTGATAGTGGGCCCGGCATTCCCAAGGCTCAACAACAGAAGATCTTCGAGCCTTTTTTTACGACGAAAGAGATAGGGAAAGGCACAGGTCTCGGTCTGAGTATTGCAAAGGGAATAGTCGAGGGACACCGAGGCGAGTTGCTCGTCGACGGCAACAGCAAGAATACGCGTTTTGTCATTCGCCTTCCTTATGCTCAGCAGGGCAGCCAAAAGAAAAGCGCCTGAACAAGCTTGCTGCAAATCTCGTGCGACGGTATTAGAATCTTGGTGTGCTTGGCGAAATCAATCAAACAGGAGGCGATCTCGTGGTTAAGTCGTTTGCATCCTTTATTCCCTTGTGTGTCATGGTTTTTTCAATGAACCCTTCAATGGCGGCCGCTGATAGAGATTGCACTGACGAGGCTCGCTATCCCAATATTAGCCGCGCTGAATTGGCTCCGCTCGTTCAATCGAAGAAAGCCTTCGTTGTCGACGTGAATAGCAAAGAAAAGTTCAAGAAGAGCGGTATTCCGGGCGCTCTGCATTTTGGTTCAAATGAGAAGGTGTTCGCCGAGAAGCTTCCTAAGGAAAAAGACGCGCTGATCGTTGCTTATTGCGGAGGCCCCATGTGCACCGCTTGGAAAAAAGCCGCGGAGAGGGCTTGCAACCTGGGTTACTCGAATATCCGTCATTTTAAGGAAGGGCTTCAAGGCTGGGCGGCAGGAAGTTGATCCAAAGAAGCGGGCAAGGCTGTCAAGGAAGCCTTGCGCTTAAACTGTGACTGTTTGGAGCACCCTCTTCAAACGGTCTTTCAGTTTTTCTTTCGATGGGGACCGTAGGAAAAGCGCATCGTTCAAGTGCTGGCAGAGCGCGTCGGTGGTTCGAAACAAAGAGTAACTATTGATACCCATCGCTTCAAGGTCATTCATGACATACGAGCGCTCGCTTGCGGCCAAATTGTATTTTTCAAGATAACAGACCTGCGAGGTCTGCTCGCGGGCTTGGATGAACTCACCGACATCGAAGACATTCGTGAACGTGAAGTAGTGGCCCTGTTGACGGATGAGGCGAAGGTTTCCCGCCGACCTCGGATGGACAATATTCACATGTGGCGTTGATTCCAGGGGGTTGTCGACGGCAGGGACGTTTTCCATCCATTTCGAAAAATCAAACATGAATATTGAGACTCTTTGGGTTGGCTTGATCAAATCAGGGCGCAACTCGGAGAACGCAAAATAAGCGGCGATGTATGGAGAGAGAGTCCAGTCGAGAATTGGCGTGGGAAAACCATGGTGCTGCAGGTAAGCGAGAAAGGAGGCGTTCGTTTCGGGGTCACGGGTATCGATCGCCCTATTTTCAAGAGCGCCGACGATTTCAGCCAATTGATTGATCAAGTCGAAATATTCGTTCAGAGACAGATCAAGGTTTTGGCGATGAAAACTCGTCGCAAGGGGCCAGCTCGCGTCCGCTTGCCCTCGGCACATGCGTTTGTCGCGAGCCTGTTTGATATCCCCCGAGATGCTCTGTTTGAATTCATCCCAGCTTGACTCGTATTCTTTCATTCTTCAGGAGCCTTTAGCTTTTTTTGAAAGATAGTACTCGTAGTTTCCCTCGTAGATCCGTATCTCGCCGTGATCCACCTCGAACACCCGGGTCGCAACCGACTTCAAGAAGTGCCTGTCATGCGAGACGATAGCCACGGTTCCGTCAAAGTTCTTCAAACCCTCGAGCAGTATTTCACGAGACTGGATATCAAGGTGGTTCGTCGGTTCGTCGAGAATGAGAAAATTCACGGGTGTTGCAAGAATCGTGGCAAGCACGACCCGGCTTTTCTCTCCACCTGAAAGAATAGAGACTTTCTTTTGCACGTCATCGCCGCTAAACAAGAATGCGCCGAGTAAATTTCGAACGTACCCAATCGTGGCTTCAGGAATGCGGTCATGGATTTCCTCAAAGATCGTCTTCTCCGGGTTCAAGACATCAAGGGAATGTTGAGAAAAATAACCGACGCGCACCCCGGCTCCAATGACGCATGTCCCGGAGGTGGGCTCGACATGGCCAGCCATGATTTTGAGCAGGGTTGATTTTCCGGCACCGTTTACTCCGACGATGGCAACCTTGTCGAGTCGCCTGATGACTCCGCTTGCCCCCGCGAAGACGGGTCTTGTCTTGCCATCGTCCAAGCGCCACTCTTTGGCGAGTTGTTCCATTTTGGCGACGTCGTTTCCGCTGCGAGGCGGCGTGGGAAACTCAAAACTCATGACTTTCTCATCCGCCTCGATCTCGATGCGGTCGATCTTCTCTAGCTTTTTGATTCGTGACTGCACTTGGGCCGCATGAGACGCCCTCGCTGCGAAACGAGCGATGAATTCTTCTTCCTTGGCAAGCATGTCTTGTTGTTTCTTATGAGAAGCAACGAGCTGTTCACGCCTGATCTCTCGCTCTCGCAGGTAAAAATCGTAGTTGCCTGAATAAGTGGTGATGGCTTTGTGAGCGATTTCGACGATGCGGCTGACGATGCGATTCATGAACTCGCGATCGTGGCTCGTCATCACAAGTGAACCTTTGAAATTCCTGAGCCATTCTTCAAGCCAAACAATGGATTCAAGATCGAGGTGGTTGGTAGGTTCGTCCATCAAAAGCACGTCGGGATTCAAGACCAGTATTTTTGCGAGCGCGATGCGCATCTTCCATCCGCCTGAGAACGTTTCGACGGGGTGCTCATGGTCCTCCGGCTTAATCCCAAGCCCTGTGAGGATCTCGCGGGCCCTCGCGTCTAGAACGTATCCGCCTCGTTGCTCGTACTCGAGTTGCGCTTCCCCATAACGCTCGAGCAGAGCAGTCATTTCGTCATCTGAAAGGGGATTTTCCGCCGATTCCTGAAGCCTCTTCTCGTATTTTTCGATTTCCTTCGCCAAAGCAGCGACTCTTCCCGCGCCTACTTTGACTTCTTCAATCGCCGAGCGGCCTCTCATTTCCCCTGTGCTTTGAGAGAAGTACCCAATAATCAGTTTGTCGGCGATGTTGATCTCGCCAGAGTCGACGCCTTCTTCCCGCGTGATGATCCGAAAAATGGTGGTTTTACCTGCGCCGTTCGGGCCAACGAGGCCAATCTTGTCTCCCGGCCGGATCTGAAGGCTTCCGTCGCGGTAAAGGACTTTGGCTCCGTATTGCTTTGATAAATTGCTCAGATGGATCATAAGTGAGCGCGATCATAGCAGGAAAGCGGAGGGCAGGGAACGGTTTTGCAGGTCTTGTGGTTCGAAGCGGCCTCGTTAAGAAGCTTTCTGGGAGACATCCGCTTTTGAATCAATGGGAAGCTGCTTTTGCCGTTGCTGGCGAATGAGGTTGAGCGCGGAACCGGCGTGAAACCATGCGAGTTGCTCCATCGTCAAATTGTGCCGCAGGGTAATGATGTCGGCCGAACCGTCGAGGTGCTTGAAAAGCGCATTGATGGTGCGAATCGGATCGAGTTCGCGCAGGTATTCCAGGGTGACGACATCTCCCTGGAGAACCTTCTCATAGTCGACGGGGTTAGCGAATGTGAGCGGCAAAATGCCCTGTTTTTTGAGATTAGACTCGTGAATCCTTGCGAAAGAACGGGCAATGACGGCGGCCGCGCCCAGATGCCGCGGGCTCATGGCGGCATGCTCGCGGCTTGAGCCTTCACCATAGTTTTCATCGCCGACGATGATCCAGCGCTTGCTCAATTTCTTATAATGCCTGGCGACTTTTGCGACGGGCTGATCTTGTTCATGAGTATACACGTTGTAGGTGAGGCCGCGTTTCTCTGTCCATGCATTGATGGCTTGAGAGAGAAGGTTGTCCGAGATGCGGTCGATGTGGCCACGAAACCTGAGCCATAATCCCGCCGGAGAGATGTGATCCGTCGTGGTTTTTCCTTTGGTCTTAAAGAGAACAGGCATTTCGGCGAGCTCGGGTTCAACAATAGGCTCAAAGGGTTCAAGAATCTGAAGTCGCTCACTTGCCCGGCCGATGAGAAGCTGTACTTTCGAGGGATCTTCAGCCGGCGGTTCAAAACCCTGCCCATTGCCTATATAACCTTGCAAAGGAAGGGCTTCCGCCCGCGGCGGGGGACTGAGTCGATAACGCGTGCCATCTGCGGCGGTGAGTTCGTCGTTTAACGGATCAACCGCCAATGTTCCGACCAGTGCGTATGCCATCACAACCTCGGGGCTTGCGACAAACGCAAGCGTGTTGGGATTTGAATCATTTCTAGCCGGAAAGTTTCGATTGTATGAGTTCACGATGGTGTTGCGCTCGTCTGGGCGAACGTCGTCTCGTCGCCATTGCCCGATGCAAGGACCACAGGCATTGGCCAATACTTTGGCTCCCACCGCCTCGAGGCTTTCCACTTGCCCATCACGCGTCGTGGTTTCAAGGATTTGCGCCGAGCCTGGGTTCACTAAGAGCGGAACTTCGACTTGGGCGCCGTTCCGTTTGGCTTCGAGAGCTACCGACGCAGCCCTTGAAAGATCCTCGTAACTTGAGTTGGTGCAGCTTCCGATCAACGCCACTGAAATCTTCTCGGGGTACCCGTATGTTTTTGCATCTTCTTTGAGCTGTGAAACGGGTCTGACCAAATCTGGGCTGAAAGGCCCTGCAATCATGGGTTCAAGCGTGCTCAAATTGAGCTCCAAGACTTGATCAAAATACGCCCCGGGATTGAGTTCGACTTCGCGATCTGGGCTCAAAAGCTCGAGGTTCCTCATCGCCAACTCGGCGATCTCAGAACGCCTGGTAGCCTTCAGATAAAGGTAGCTCTGTTTATCAAAGGGAAAAACCGACGTGGTTGCGCCGATCTCGGCTCCCATATTCGTCACAGTGGCTTTGCCCGTGGCGCTGAGCGACCGGGCGCCTGGGCCAAAGTATTCGATGAGGCGATTCGTGCCCCCTTTCACGGTGAGTTGGCTTGCGACCCAAAGGATGATGTCCTTTGGTGATGCCCATCCTTTAAGTTCGCCCGTGAGGTGAACTCCGACAAGCTTTGGTTGAAGCACTTCCCAGTTGTAACCTGCCATTGCATCGACGGTATCCGCGCCGCCGACGCCAATAGCCACCATCCCCAATCCGCCCATATTGGGGGTGTGAGAATCTGAGCCGATCATGAGGCCGCCCGGAAATGCATAGTTCTCAAGCACCACTTGGTGAATGATTCCTGAGCCCGGCCCCCAAAAGTCGATCCCGAACTTTGAGCAGGCCGAGCGAAGAAAGTCATAGACCTCTTTGTTGTTTTGAATCGCTGTTTGGATGTCGCGTGAGGCGCCTTCATGCGCCCGAATCAGGTGATCGCAATGCACCGAAGCGGGCACAGCGACACGTTCGCGATTAGACTGCATGAACTGCAAGATCGCCATTTGAGCTGTCGCATCTTGCATGATCACTCGATCGACCTTCAGGCTTAAATAAGCCTGGCCTGGGGCCAGCTCTTGGTGTTCGGGAGAACTCAAATGCGAAAACAGCACTTTTTCGCTTAATGTCAAGTTACGGTTCAAGCGAGCGCGAATGGTCTGCAAGCTCTCTCGAGAACGTTTGTAGATATTCTCCACGAGTTCAAAACGTGTCGCAGGCAGGGTTTTCATCCAGTAAGGGGGAAGCAACAGCTATGCCGAAATCAAAGGCACATGCTTCACCGCGGAGAGCCACCTCTCGGCTCAGCCGAGGCCTTGTTTAAGTTGCGAAGGCGGTTCAGCTTGAATGGGATGAGCTTTGAGCGGAAGCTCAACAATGAAAGTAGCGCCTCGGTCTAGTTCGCTTTCGACGCGAATTTCACCTTGGTGGGCTTTTACGATTTCGCGGGTGATGTAGAGACCGAGTCCAAGTCCGCTGATATTGTTCGATGAAATGGCGCGTTCAAAACGCTCAAAAATCTTCTCCTGATTTTCTTTGGCTATTCCAAGACCATGGTCACGCACGATGATCGTGGCCTTGCCTTGTGACTCGGAAATAGAAAGATCAATGGGTTTTCCCGACCCGTATTTCGTCGCGTTTGAAATGAGGTTTAGGATCACTTGTTCAATCCGAAATGGATCGCAGTAGGTATGCACAGATTGGTTGACGTTCAAGGAAATGGCGCTGCCCGATGCTCTAAGGTGCTCGGCATAACGATCAACCATGTCGGAAAGGAGTTGACCGAGGTCAACCCATTGAAGATTCAATGCAAGCTTTCCCGCTTCTATGCGTGAGACATCAAGCAGATCCTCGACTAGTTTGGAGAGCCGATTCACCTGGTTCGTCGAAACATCGAGCGCCTTTGCCAGTTTTTCGGCGGTGGGCACTAAGCCTCGTTCAGCATCTACGTTTCGTCTTGTCATTTGGAGCTGCAATTTCAACGAGGTGATCGGGGTTTTAAGTTCGTGGGAGGCGATTGAAAGAAATTCATCGCGAATTTGGATCGCTTTTTGAGCTTCTTCGTAAAGAAGCGCGTTTTCAATGGAGATCGCAGCCCTTCTTCCAAGTTCCTCGACCAATGCAAGGTCTTCAGGGCCATAAGGTTCGTGAATGACCTCTCTTGCCAAGGCGATCGCACCGTAAAGTCGATTTCTCGAAAGGATGGGAACGACGATGCCAGACCATGTAAGAAGGTCATCGGGCTTGTCCCGTTCAGGCTTCGTGGGGTCAAATCGAACGAGAAGCCGGGGGGTGCGGCTCTTGATGACTTTGTGCACCGAGAGAGCATCGTGAAGGTTCGCATGAGATGGGTTGCGCAGAAAAGTCACCGATGGTGGCACTATCCGCTGGTCTTTATAAATTTGCACGACTTCTTCAAGAGACTGGCCGTCGGGTTTGAGCATCACGATCGAACACCAATCCGCAAGACTCGAGACGTTGAGCTTGGCGAGCTTTGGCAACGTGTCGTGGTAATCGAGCGAAGTTGCGAGAACGGTGCTTGCTTCGGCGAGAAAAGACGTGCGGTGCGCGGCAAGTTCCCTTTCTTCGACGGCTGCTTGTTCACGAATCAGTTGCAACCGCTCTGCTTCAGCCTCTTTTTTTTCAGTGATGTCTTCAGAAATTCCGAGCAAATATTCAGGCACCCCCGACGAGTCGTATACGGGAATTTTTTTCGTATGAAGGAGCCGAACGCCGAATTTCGTTTGGATAGACTCCTCGGGGATGTCGATGATTTCATGTCCGCCAAGGACGGCCCGATCCTTCGCGGTGAAAAAGTTCGCCTGTTCCACTGGGAAAAAATCGTAATCATTCTTGCCTAAAAGCTCAGAACGCTTGAATCCGAGGAGGTTTTCTCCTGCTTTATTGAACCTAACGAAGCGCAACTCCTTGGCGTCTTTTACAAAGACCATGTTCGGAAGGTTTTCAATGAGCGAATCCAAGAACTCACGCGACTTTGAAAGCTCGGCCGTTCTCTGTTCCACCATGCTTTCAAAATAAGAGGCCGTGTCTTCTAAAATTTCTTGGGCTTGCTTTTGAGCCGTGATGTCGGTGCTTATGCCCGACACTCGTAGAAGATCGCCGCTTTGATCGAAAAATGGCCGTCCTTTCCCTAAAAGCCAGTGTATCGACTTGTCCTTCCATTGAACTCGGTGCTCGGTCTCATAGGACTGCTTATTGGTTATCGCCCTTGAAACAACCTCAGCAACAGCCCTGCGGTCTTCCGGAAATATGGTTTTGAGGTAGTCATCAAAGTTTTTGGGGGCTTGTTCCGGTGTTAGGTCGAATAGAGGCAAGATCTGGCTTGACCAATGAAGCACGTTCGATTGAGCATCCCAATCCCATGTCCCCATTTTGCCGGCGGCAAGCGCGTTTTCGAGGCTCTCACGGCTTTTCTGTAGTTCAAGCTCTGACCGATTACGATCTGAAACGTCTTGAACTAAGACGATGAACCCGCGCACGGTCCCGCCTTCATCGAAGTCAGGCATGTATGACGCGTGGATGAATCGCGTTCCTCCGGATTGGTAAGGAGCTTCAGTTTCAAATTCCACGAAATTACCTGAAAGCGCCGCTTTTATTTTTGGTTCAAGAAGGGCATAGGCCGCATCGCCAAGAACCTCGCGCATCGTTTTTCCACGTACTTCTTTTCTGCCGCGTCCGAACCATTTCTCGTAGGCCTGATTGTTGAACTGATAGCGTTCCTCGGTATCCACGTACGAGACCAGGGCTGGCAGGGCATCGATGATGAAACGAAACAGATTTTCGCTTCTTTGAGAATTGCGGGCAAGCCTTGAGTTTTGGGCGTGAAAGGACTCTTTTCGGTGGCGATGCAGCTCGATAAGGGTTGAAACTTTGAACCTAAGAAGCCTTTCATCCATTGGCCGATGGATCAGGTCGACTGCGTCAAAACGCAACGCCGATTCAACAAACGAGGCGTTGGTGCGAGCAACATCTAAAAATAGGATCGGCAAGATGCCTGGAGAAGGCGTTTGAGCCCTGATTTTTTCCGCCAGCTCAAGGACCAGTTTTTCATTTGATGAGACTTTTATAACGACAAGGGCAAACTCGTTCATTTTGAGGGTATGGAGGGCTTCTTGCTCAGTATGGGCTTCGCTGATCTCGAGATGAGGGTCTGCAAAGACCTCGTCAAGCCGTGACGGGATTTTGGCGTCGAAGTCGACCAGAAGAATGTTGGCCTTTTGCGTACCAACCAACTAGCAGGTCCCCTGCATTTTATTGCTCATCCTAGTTCATATACCCAGATTCGATATCTTCGTCTACTAAACGCGCGGCTTTGGGACGGGCTTTGACCATTGCTTTGCAATGCTTGCAATTTGCAATGAAAGACTGGGTAATAAATTATTAGTATTTACATGGGTGATCCGTTTCAGGCTGCGTCACTGAAGTACCGGTACCGCTCCTTTTCGCGGTTGCGAACCAGCCTGGCGAGCTGCAACGCGGTCAAGGTCAGGCCCGCGACCAAAAGCAGCTCTTTCGGGAATCTGCTCGTGACGTCAGAGCGGTGCTGGCCCATTCTTGAACGCAAGCCATGACGCTTCCATTCAGCACTCAGCCCCATTTCTGAAAAGACGTTGCCAGGACGGCCAAAGAACAATTCCCTGACGAAGCTTTCCGCAACGTCCACGCGGTCGGCGAAAAGAAGAATCAGCCAGTGGGCCATGCGTCCCTCGCTGTACTTGTAGGCGAACTTGCGAATCACGCCGCTTAACCCTCTTGGCGGGCAAACTGTTCCAAATACCGGCGTCAAGAACTTGTGTTCCGTTGATCTTTCCCGCTCATAGCGAGGCGTTTGCCTTTCAGGAAAGATCCAATGCGCTCCTGTGCCGCTCGGAGGCGCCTTCTCCTTTGGAACCGCGGGCCTAAGCGCTAGATCAAGATCGGCGCCCCAGCCCTGGATGCGAGCTTCAAGCGCTTTTCGATCAAGCTTGGGGCTATTTGTTTTTTCAGCGGTGTAAGCCATGATTTTCTCCTTCATCTTTAAGCTGCGAGTTTGCTTGGAACTAAAACCGTCTTGATGCAGTTGTCGAGTTTGCTTGAGAACATATGGTAAGCCGACGAGACTTCCTCAAGGGGAACTCGGTGGGTGATGATCTCCTTCGGGTTTAGCCTTCCTGCTTGAATGTGTTCGATCAAGCGGGGCAAGTGTCGCTTCACGCTGGCTTGATTGGCGCGGATGGTAAGGCCCTTATTGAGAACATTCCCGATAGGAACCATGTTGAAGGTAGGCCCATAGACTCCGACCAGTGAGACATTCCCGGCCTTGCGCACCGAATTGATGGCCCAGTAGACCGCTGTCGCCGCGCCAGCCTGAACTTTAAGTTTTATACCCGTGAGAGACTGTAGAAAGCTTCCTTCCGCTTCGGCTCCGACTGCATCAATGCAGACATCAGGACCGAGGTAATCGGTGATTTTTTTAAGGTGCAATACGATGTCATCGACTTGGGTGAAATTGATCGTTTCGCACTGAGCGTAGTTTCGCACGAATTCGAGCCTGTAGTCGAGATGGTCGATGACGATCACTCGGCCCGCGCCCATGAGCCAGGCCGATTTTGCGGCGAAGATTCCGATGGGCCCAGCGCCAAACACCACAACGGTGTCATTCTCTTTGATGTCGCCCATTTCCGCCGCTTGGTAACCTGTTGGGCAGGCATCAGTAAGCAGGAGTGCGTCGTCTTCATGCAATCCTTGAGGAATTTTCATCGGGCCCACGTCGGCAAAAGGCACTCGCACATACTCAGCTTGCCCTCCGTCGTAGCCTCCTGTCGTGTGTGAGTAGCCGTAGATTCCCCCGATGGCGCTCGCGTTGGGATTGACGTTGTGACAGTTGCTGTAGAGTTCTCTTGAACAAAAAAAACAGCTGCCGCAACTGATGTTGAATGGGACAAGAACCGGGTCGCCTGGCTTCAGGTTTTGAACCGATGGACCAACTTCTTCAACAACGCCTGTGAATTCGTGGCCAAACGTCATGCCGACACGGGTGTCTGGCACAAGGCCATGGTAAAGATGCAGGTCTGACCCGCAAATCGCGGCTCGAGTGACGCGAACGATAGCGTCATTAGGATGTTCTATTTCAGGAGTCGGCTTATTTTCCAATCGAACCCGGTAAGGGCCGCGGTAAGTCATTGCGCGCATAAAAGTTCTCCTTGAAAGTTTTTGAATTCCCGCTGTTAGTGCAAGGGTTGTTCCGGCGCGTTCGATGGCGGATTCCCGAACGGCCGTGCTTGGGGTTGAGTTGAGTCTAGTATTTGCATCGCTCGTTCGTATGCCTGAAATCCATACTTCAACGCCTCGCAAGAAGTTTCGCCCTTATCGATTCATCAGTGAGCAAGAGGCAAAGAGCATTCGTCGACGAAGACGGATGATCATGGCTTTGGTCGCGGGTGTCCTTTTTTTGGCGGCAGCCGCGTATGGTTATCTGCGCTACAGTTCATTCTTTGAGAAGACCGCCAGTGCCAGGCTTGCTACCCGCGCCATATCCTTAACGGCGAAAGTGAATGGCAAAGTGCAAAAAGTCTGGGTCAAAGAGACTGACGAAGTCAAGGCTGGTGAGCCGCTTGTGCAAATTGATCCTGGTGAATTTCAAGCTGAATTAGAGCAGCGACAGCAAGAGCTTAAAAAGAGGGAAGACCAGCTTGCCGGCGGAAAAGTGCATTTGAGCCGGCTCGAGGAAAAGGCTGGGAGCAGCGATGAAGCTCGCAAGCAGTACGAAGATGCCCGCTCTTGGTACTTGCGGCAACAAACAAAAACGCAGGAATTGCGCGCCGGAGTAGCCGAAGCCAAGGAAGAGCTCGATGCCACTTTGATCAAGGCTCCGGCTGACGGCCACATCGCCAAGACAAAAGTCGACGTTGGCAGCCCCGTTTCGACGGAACAACCTCTTCTCGAGTTTGTCGGGGTAGGCCTGCCTTGGTTGATCGCCGATTTCAGGGAAGTGCAGCTTGAAAAAATGAAGGTGGGTCAACGCGCTGAGATCACCGTTGATGGCATCAACAAGACGTTTAACGGAAAGGTAGAGAGCCTTCCGGAAGTACAGGCCTCGCAAACGCCTCAATCAAAGATAGGGAAGCTTGTCGCGCGTTATTGGGGCGATGGCGCGCGCAAATCGGTTCGGATCAGTTTTGACGCGAAGTCTGTCGAAAACGATATTAATCGAATGGTGAATGGGGCATCGGCCGAGGCGAAAGTGTACATCAAATAATGACTGAGGCTTGCCTGGCGAGGACACCGCTGCTAGCTTTACGCCATTAACAATATCTTTATTGGGGGACGATAAGATGAAGGCAATACTGTTTGCATTGCTTGCGTGCACGTTCATGAGCGCTTCGATTTTCGCGGATGACAAGGCCGCCGATGACGCCAAGAAAAAAGAAATGATGGAAGCTTGGATGAAATACGCGACTCCGGGGGCGAATCACAAGGTTCTTGAGCCTATAGCCGGCAAATGGAAGTACACTTCAAAGTTCTGGGAAGCCCCGGAATCAAAGCCCCAAGAGTCTGGCGGTACCAGCACGATGAAGATGATTCTTGGTGGCCGTTTTCTGCAACATGACATCAAAGGCAAGGCCATGGGAATGCCGTTCCAAGGCCTGGGCTTTACTGGCTATGACAACATCAAAGGCACGTACGAGAGCATTTGGCTCGACAGCATGGGCACAGGTTTGATGCATGGCACGGGAAGCTTCGATAGCGCAACAAAGACGCTCAAAGATAGCGGTGAGTACACTTGTCCGATGTCAGACGATAAAAAATGCAAGTACCGTTCTGAGTGGAAGATCGTCGATAAGAACAACATGCTCTATACCATGTGGGGTCCTGACCCTGAGGGCAAGGAATTCAAGCAAATGGAGATGGCTTTTAAACGAACAAAGTAAATGGTTTCGCGGGTGGAAGCCGCTTCAAACGGTACAAGCGTGCCTCCACCCATTTTTAGATTCATGTCGACTTTGGGATGAAAGCCTTGATGGAAAGGCTTTGTAGGAGCTCAACGACGTTTTTCCTGCAGCTCTCTTCCAAGAACATAAACTCAATGCCCAGGTTTCTTTGAGAAGGCCCCTCTGCAACCTCGCGGACCCAGCGAACAATGCCGTGGCCTGAAAGAAGGGGAATTTGGTGGCCTGGCGCTTCAATCTTAAAAGAAACGGGCTGATTGATCCCGATTAAGCGTTCTTGGGTGTGCAAGCACATCCCTCCCTGGCCAAAACGAAGAGCTTTTGCTTGAACGGCGTCGCCGCGGTTTGAAAAAGCGAGATCAATCTTCAACGTATCGGCAGCTGCTTTGGGCTCGATAGAGAGTCTTTCAGTGAGCCCCATCAATACCCGCTCCACGTTTGCGATCAAGGCTTTTCGGTCAAAGGGCTTGCTCAGCACGACACTGGCTCCTTTGTCGTAAGCATCTTCCAAGGCCAAGTCGGTGAACCCCGTGATGAAGATAACCACTGGAGTATGCAAATTAAAGGTCTTGATATTGTCTAACAACTCTATGCCGGTGCCGTTTGGCATCCGAACGTCCGTGACGACCGCGTCTACGCGTTCGTTTTTGACGATCGTGAAAGCCTCAGTGCCATTGGGTGCTGATAATACGTGAAAACCGCGTCGCTTGAAATCAAAGACGATGGCGTCGCGAAGGGTGTTGTCATCGTCTACGACTAAAATGGTTTTTCCCTTGCTTGCGTTGTTGTTCATGCGGTCTTTCCTATGACTTTATCTATATCTTTGGGGAGATTCAGGATGAACTGAGTGTTTTTGCATTCAGGATTAAGTATGAGATCGCCTTTATGATCCTTCAAGATGTTTTTTGAAATGCTCAGCCCAATACCGGTGCCCTTGCCAATCTCTTTGGTGGTAAAAAAGGGTTGAAAGATTTTTTCACGGATTTGAGCAGGAATTCCTGGTCCACTGTCCGTGATCTTGATTTCAATGTTTTGGCCCACCTCCTCGACTTCAACAGTGATCCACTTCTCGTTCAGCGACACGACCGCGTCAAACGAGTTATTCAAGAGATTCACGATAACCTGGGCAAGCTGAGACGGCCGTCCCTTGAAAGTAATGCCTTCTGATTTTACGTTAACGCTTAGTTTTACCCCGTGTAAACCAAACCGTTCCTGGCACAACGAAAGCACGTCATCGCAAAGCTGCTTGGCTTGAACCGAAACAAAGGGATCTGAGTTCGCATTTCTTGAAAAAGATCTTAGTCCGCTGACAATCTTCGCGATTCGAAAGGATGTGCTCTCAATCTTGTCCGCGTGCGCTTTAATTAGCGCCAGGTCGATGGGTTTCTCGTCAACCAAATCTTTAAGCTGAGAGGCCAGCGTTGAAATAGAGGCTAGAGGGGTATTGATTTCATGGGCGATACCGCCAGCCATTTCTCCCAGGGTAGACATTTTCGCGGAAGCAATTAGGCTTGCGCGTTGTTGCTCTCTGACTTTGTTTGACTCGAGCAATTCATTCGAACTCAGTTCCATCGAGCGCTCTAACAGGCGGCGGTCATCTTCGTCTTGCCAATAGGCATCGTTGACGTCGTTCAAGAAGTCGCGCAACGCCTTTTCCTGTGTCGACAAAAGCTCAGACAGCTTGCGTTTTTTCAGTTGTCTAATCAGCAACTTATGCGGTGGCTTCATCCGTCTCCGACAGCGTTGTGATCGTCATTGTTTGATTATGGAGCTCGCACTTCGCCGAAGGCGTGAAAGGTGAGATCTCTCCGTAAGAGTAAAAGCCAGTCATTGTCGCTTGTTCTCCAAGAACTTCCCTCACTCCTTCGATTTCTTCCTCTGTGCGTTGGCTCAAAACCAGTTTTCTTCCCACGCAGCTTATTAGCAGGGCAAATTGAGGCTTCGAGTTCATAACTGATTCCGAAATCGTCTTTGCCGCGTTCGTGGCTCCTTCAATCAACCGATCAAAATTTGCTTTCATGAATCTGCCATAGCTTCCTTCCGGAATATCCCCCGCAAAGGTCATGCTTTGGTCTTTCTCGTCTATTCCCAAGATAGTCCTCACAATGCCTGATTTTGACTGGTCTGAACGCAGACAAAGCGGGAACAAGAGAGCGCTTCCCGGCAGGTTTTTGGCGTGATCTCCCAGATAGGTTTTATAAAGCTCGAGAGCAGAGTTCCCATCAAGTTCATACAAGACATTGCCTTTTGACTTCGTTACCAGGCGTTCAGGACCGAAGGGATCCCAGCCCCCTAAGGAAGCCGTACCTACTTGCAAATGACTTCCGTAAAGCCCGACGATTGCAACCGAGTCTTGAGAAACCACGTCTCCAGCAACGATGACTGTTTCCTTGAACCTCGCTTTGTCCCCGGCCAGTCCGCCGGTAATGGTAACTTGTGCGGGAAGTTTGCTGCTAAGCCCCTTTACAAGCTCGCTGCCATTCACGTTGAGGCCGACTGATAAGACGAAAACATGCCGCAGATCCGCGTGGGGAATCGACGTAGCTAGTTTTTGACCGGCTTCGAAGCAATCGGTCACGCTTGAAAGGCTGACGGTCGCATTCTGGATCTTTGTTTTCGCGAATTGAATGGCCGTCGTTACGATAGAATCATCAAAGACATGGTTGCCTTGAATTTCTCCTGCAGTAGAACATCCGAAAAGGAATGCCCCCGGGTAACGGTTGGTTACGTCGGTGACAAGAGCTTTTTTTTTCAGAAGGCTGGTTTCACCAAAGATGAAAACCAAATCCGTCTTTCCGCTTAAAGAAGGAGAGTCTTGCGTCCAGCCGCTGTTTTTGTTCCAGGAACATTGTTCAAGTTTCATTGCTAGTCCTTCTTCGTTTGCTTCATGCCGGGGGAGCTGGGATCTTAAAAATCTTCATCAAAGCCACTATGAATTGCTGGTCAAATTTTCCGGCTTGCATCGTATTCATCCGTTGGATCGCGTCGGGTGGCGAGAGGTTCAAGCTCGACGGCCCTTTGAGTACCATAGTGCAAAACTCATTTGCCACCGATACGAGCCGTGCCATGGGATGAATATGCTGTTTCGTGAGTCGCATCGGAAACCCCAAACCCAGGCAGTTTTCATGGTGTTGCAGGGCGATCTGCAGCACATCACTGGGCACCGAAGGAATCGCGCCCAAGAGATCCATCCCGCGTTGCGGGTGCGTCTCATACAACTGCACTTCTTCAGCCGTCATGTCTTTGCGTTGTTTGTCCAATATTTCGCGAGGGATCTCTTTCTTTCCGATGTCGTGCAGAAGCCCTCCCATCGCTATCTTGTAAATATTTGCGGTTGAGTGCCATCCTACTTTCTTCGCGATCATCACGCTGTAGGTGCTGACGCCGAGGCCATGCGCGTAAAGATGGTCCGCGTGAGAGTTGAGCAGGCCCATGAGGTTCATCATATCGTCTGGTTCGGTCAAAAGTGATGTCGTCGATTCGACAATGGCCTTGGCGCTCTGAAACCCCTCTTCATCAACCCCGTTTAAATACAGGTGCTCCATGATCACTTCATTCGTATGCTTCAAGAAAGCGCGTTTTTTTTCCTTGGGGATGCTGCTTTTGGCGTTCACCAGGGGAAGCAGGGTGAGGTTGAACCCCATGTACTTCCGGAAATCGTCTTTGAGCATGTAGAGATAGCGGATGTTTTTCGCCTTATAAGCCTGTATTCGATCTAAAGGAAGGTCCTCTCCCTGATGAGCGACCTTGAGGTATTTTTTTTCTGAGATTCGAACATAAATGTCGTATTTGATCTCACGCCCGGAAATGAAATCATCGATGCTGAGTTTGCAGTAGTTGAGGTCTTGATTTTCCTCTTCTGCTTCTTCTTCAGCCTTGGGGTAAAGCCATTCGTGTAAGATTGACAAGAGTTCTTCTTTTTTAAAGGGTTTCGGCAAAAAACCACGGGCACCGAGCTCATACGCCTCCTTGGTTTCTTTCAATTCAGCAAAGCCCGTCATGAGAATGACGGGAAGGTTCGGCTTTTCTTTCCTGCAAAAATGCATGAGTTCGATTCCGCTAACGCCTGGCATATTGATGTCAGAGATCACGGCGTCAACGTCTTGAATCCCGATCACGTCTTTTGCGAGTTTGCCGTGTGCCGCCTGCGTGACTTGAAACCCTTCTTGAGAGAGCGCTAGAACCAGCGCGCTACGAAAAACATCGTCATCGTCAACGACCAATACGTGTTTCTTCGCGGCACCTTTTTTTGCAACGTCCTTTTTGGCTGCGTTTACGGTCGTGGATTTCGCTGACATTTCCCCCCCCTTCTTTTCGAATTTCGAACTTGCGGTGAATCTTCATGAGGTTTTTGAGCTTGGCACGCCCTGTTGAATCAGGATTTGCCGTCTCTCCTCAATTTTCTTCTTTATTTGGCCAAGAACATCAAAAACCTGCTGGGCTTGAGCGAGTTCATCTGGGTTCGCATTAGGTCTATTTTTCATGCTATCGAGCACCATGTCCAGAACGAATATGGCTGTTCCGACGGGGCTGGCGATATCATGCAGAAACTTTCTTTCCTCTGTCTCAATCATAATTTTTCCTCTATTGGGCGGCTGTGTCGTGAGAAATGTTCAATACCTCAAGGACAGTGGTCATCAAATGCTTTCGGTCGAAGGGTTTCGCGATTACTTTCTTTGCTCCTTTGGCAAGGCAACTCTCCTCGGTCGTGTCTGCGAAGCCGGTTACGAAGATCACGGCGGGAATGCCAGGATTGTAGGCTCGAATTTGCTCTAACAGCGACAGGCCGTCGCCACCGGGCATGCGAATATCTGAGATTACAAGATCGATTTTGTTGGCCTTCACGAGCTCGAAAGCCTTTGCGCCGCTTTCCGACACCAGAACGGTGAACCCTTTTCGCTTGAAATCAAAAGCTATCGCGTTCCGAAGGGTTTCATCATCATCTACCACCAAGATCGTATATTTTTTCAGGCTTTGCATAGGGCTGTCCTTCATTTTAAGCGGCAGTGGCTCTGGTTTTGTTTGGTTGTATCTTAGGCAAACAGATTATGAAGCTTGTGTTCTCGCACTCGGGATCGATCTTTAGCTCGCCCCCGTGACTTCTCACTAGACCAAGCGAGATGCTAAGTCCCATTCCCGTGCCTTTTCCTATTCCCTTGGTTGTAAAGAAGGGTTGAAATATTTTCTTCCGGACTTCCGGTGGGATTCCGGGACCGCTATCCGTGACTCGAATTTGGATTTGGTTTTCTTTCTCGGTCACTGAGATCTTGATCCATTTTTCCTCAAGGTCGGCAATGGCATCGTGAGCATTGTTCAGCAGGTTGAGAAGCACTTGCGAGATATCAATAGACCGTCCATCAAATCGGATAGAAGGCTCTAGCTCGCTGACCTGGACTTTGGTTCCATTGCTTTTAAAGCGTTCGTGGCAGAAGCTCAGGGTCTCATCGACGAGCTTTTTCACGTCTACGGCGCTGAACGAGTCATTGCTGCCATCTCGCGAGAAGATCCTCAACCCTTGCACAATCTTTGCGATCCGATCAGAAGTCGTCACGACCTGAGAAGCCATATTGCTGATGAGGTTTCTGTCAAGAGGGTCATCCTTGACGACCTCCTCGATTTGAGACGATAAAGTGTGTATTGAAGCGAGCGGAGTGTTGATTTCATGCGCGATTTCACCCGCCATTTCGCCAAGCGCTGACATCTTTGCGGAAGCCAGCAGCGTTTGCTGTTGGCTGAGGACCATTTGCTGCGATTCTTTCAACGCTTTGGTCCTTGCGTCGACTTTTTCTTCCAGTGAATGGTTGAACTGCACGATCTCATCATGGGCGCGCCGCAGGTCATCATTTGCTTTTTTTCTTTCAAAAACTTGCCCGACCTGGCGACCGATGTGACTGGCGGTGCTGAATAACGCGTTGTCTTTATTAATAACCTCATCAGAGATGAACTCGAGGACAGCGACCGTCTTTCCAAACGCAACGATAGGGAAAGCGAATGCCGAACGAATCACTAGTGCATCAGAGAGTCCGCGCACGAGAAAAGACTGGTCTTGGGCGGCGTCTTCGATCCAAATCGGGTTGCCTGTTTTCAAGACTTGTCCGGCCAACCCGATCGTCGGTCTCGACGGATTCCCCTCATTGAGTGGGCCGCGGTAAGCCTGAAATCTCTCTGATTCGGGTAAGTGCCAGAAGCCCATCGGGGTCAAGGCGCTTGAATCGTTGCCGCTCGCGACATAGGCGCGGCCGGCAGGCCATCTCGAATGCTGGCATACCAGCCGTAGCGCCTGCTTCATGCCCTCATCCGGTGTTTGAGATTCATTCGCGATGACCGCGATATCCAAGAGAAGTTTGACCTGATTGCGTTCGTCCGAGAGTTGCTCTGATTTGTCTTCGAGCCTTACGTGGCTTTCTGAGGTGAAGCGCAACTCGGCCAACGCCAACTTGATCGAATAGATGAGTATCAAATCTTCAAAGGCTACCCAGGCTGCATGCTCTAAGGCCCGCCACGGAGTGGCGGTGAGCACTCCATACACGGATTGAGGCCAAAAAAAGCCACGCATTAGATGATCAATCGCGGTGATAGCGGTTGCTATCAAGACCACCCTGACGTCCCTGTAAGACGCCAAAAACGCCAACGATCCAAAAACGTGGAAGTGAGTCTCGATCCGACCGCCGGTCAAATGAATGAAGAGCACTGAAAACGAAATCTGGGAGACGGCGACAATCATGCGATTGAGCGTCGCGCCCGGTTTTTTCAAGATACAATAGATTGGAAGGCTTGCGAGAAGCCCGCCTATGAGTATGGCGGCATAAATATGGACGTGGGTTTCGCTATATTCCCCTGACCATGTTCTTGGCGAAACTGCGACCGCGAAGACGATTCCCAGGATCCACTGAAAAAGAAGGAGGAAGCCAAAGAGCCGATCGGTCTTCTTCACGCGATTCACGTAGCGGTCTGAGAAAACCTCCGAAATGCGTCTTTCGTACGTTTCAGGCTTGCAATGTCGAGGGCTCATTGCTGACCCCTTGCCACAGCTCGCTCCGGACTCTTGAGTGCGCAGCCGAACACCGGGGCGGAAGCGAGCGTGGCCTTTCCCGTTTTGATGAAATGCAAAATCGCATCCCGGCCCTGGCTATCGCCCATGTGCCCGCGTTCACGGGTGAGCCCTCCTTGAAAGGCAAGCTTGCCTTGATTGTCATAAAGAAACGCTTGCCCCGAGGTTTTGGCTCCGAACCTTTGAGCCTCGAGTCCATCTTCGTCGACAATGGCTTGCACTTCCGAAAGCCCCTGCGCCTTTTGCCAGAGGTCGCTTTTCACCCAGGCTTCGTCTTTAGCCTTTGGCTTGAAAAAAACCACCAGGCTTTTTACTTTGCCTTGGATGTGGGGGATGAGCCGCTCGAGTTCGCCCACGGTCGCTTTTGAGCACGGACAATGGGGATGGGCAAAAATGACCAGGTTCGCCTTGTCTGAGTCACGTACAAGTTGAGTTTTTGCGGGCCAGACCTTCTGAAGGGGCAGTGCAGCATCTCCTGGCGTATTTGAATACAAAAAGAGCTGCCAGAAGCCCATGCCGACCAAGGACAGCCATGCCACTACGAGAAGCGATTTTCTTGATCTTTCTAGAGTATGAGGCATTACATAGATGGATCGGAAACTTCATATGTAAATTTAGCATTATCTTTTCTTTTTTCCGGAATCCCTAGGCGTCTTTTAGCGCGCCCTCACTACGGAACTGCTTCTGAGATGGCTTCTAATGGTCTGGAAAAGCATTTAATGACGGCATTTTACGGCGAGTTCTTAAGAGAAATTAACTTGTAGGGCGTTGGCGCCAGTTTTAAAGTTCGCTACGCAAGACAATGCATTTCCAATTTCCTGCCCACCGGAGCTTTGCATGAAAATGCCCCCCTCTCAATCCGTCGAGATCAGCGATCTTAAGGTCGAGTACGAACGTTTTTTTGAGGCCTCGTTAGACATGCTTTGCATCTCTAGCTACGACGGCCATTTCAAAAAGGTGAATCCAGCTTTTGAAAAGACTCTTGGTTTTCCAGCTGAAGAACTCTGCACAAAGTCTTATTTGGATTTCATCCATCCCGACGACATCGAGCGGACTCTCGATGAGGTTAAGAAGCAGCTTCTGATGAAGCAACACGTCCTTAGCTTTGAAAACCGTTATCGATGCAAAGATGGTTCTTACAAGTGGCTCTCGTGGACCTCAGCCCCAGTAGGCCAATACATGTACGCGGTCGCGAGGGACGTGACTGACGCTAAGCTAGCCAATGACGAGTTGAAGAAGGCTCGAGACGCACTTCAAATCATGAATTCTGAGCTCGAGTCGTTCAGTTATTCGGTGGCTCACGATCTGCGCGCGCCTGTCCGAAGCATAGCGGGATTCGGCGCAACCATTCTAAAAGATCCAGAGTCGGCTCTTTCGGCGGAATCAAGGAAGGATTTGGAGAGAGTGCTTAATGCAGCAAAAAGAATGGGGGTTCTCATTGATTCCCTTCTTAAACTCTCGCAATTGGCCAGAAAGGACTTGGTCAAGCAACCCGTCAACTTATCGATCTTTGTCCGTGACGTGGCTAATGAACTCCAAGCCTTGAACCCCGAACGGAAAGTCAGTTTCGTCATTGCCGAGGATGTCATTGTCGACGGCGATCCGGAATTGCTGAGAATGGTGATCTCAAATTTGGTTGGCAATGCGTGGAAGTACTCTTCAAAGTCTGATCGCGATATCACCATTGAGTTTGGTCAGAGCAATAAGGATGGCGTTCGCGTCTTGTTTGTCCGTGATAATGGCGCGGGTTTTGACATGAAATACAAGGCGAAGCTTTTTGGTGTTTTTCAGCGCCTCCATTCGAATCAAGAGTTCGAAGGCACAGGAGTTGGCCTTGCCACTACACAGAAAATCATTCTACGCCACGGCGGGCGAATATGGGCGAGCGCAGCCCCTGACGAAGGTGCGACGTTTTATTTTACGCTCTAACTGGATGCTTTACAGTGCGGCGCAATATTTATAGAAGGAGCCGGTCGTACAAAGTCCAGTAAAGGAAGTAAGGTGGTCAATGCTCAAATTCAAGTTCTTGCTTTTTGTATTTTGGGGACTGGTCTTGAGTTTCCCAGGATTTGCATCTCCGGCAGGAGGGCCGTTTCTAGACATCCCAAAGGACATGGTTGGCAGGATCGGGGGAGCGGCAGGGCTTGATACAGAGGGTAACTTGGGTGGTCTAGGACAGCTTTCTATTGGGCGAACGTTCACAAGCTACTTTGATCTCACCGCCGGTGGCATTGAAGGAAATCTTCTTATGCGAGGGCTTCTGTATGGCAAGGTTTTTCCGATCACAGATAAACCTTCGAGCGCTTGGACCGGTGAAACAGGCAAGTGGCCTGAGCAGTATAGTCCTGCTGAACTTTATCAAGAACTTCTGGAGCCGGCATTGTTCTTCAACCTCGTTCAAGTTGGCGTAAATACTTTGGGAAGCGTTCGCACAAGTGCGATTGAGTTTGGCTTTGGAGCTGTCAACTCCGATAAAGGCGCGAATGAAGCCAATTACGGAAAAGCGGGTTTTCTGATCCAACCTCTTGCGGTTGATTTTGAAGACAGCACTGGGTTTGCACGTGCTGCTCCAGGAGCTGCCCTTGTGGTTGAGCAAGGGTGGGAAATACTGCGGCTAAAACTTCTTGCTGAAGCCGCACTGACTTCGCCTGCCTCAGTTGACCCATCTTATTCTTATGTCAACTCTGGCAGCATGCCCGTTGTCTTGCCTGATGGCAGTCAAGGGATGGCTGATGTTACTCTACGTAGATTAGACAGCGAAGGGTTTCGGCAAGAGAAGTGGGAGCCGATGTTCAACGGACTCGCTGAGTTTCGTGTGCAGTTCATTCGAGGCGCGTACGTAGGTCTGCTCGGTATTTTCAGCGCTAAGAGTTTGAATGTTGTCCAAACTACAGGCGAAAAAGTAGGCGAAGAGATGGATTTCTCCGATAGACGATGGGCCGTGTTTCTATTGGCGGGCTTCGGAAATTGAGGTCTTGTTTCAGCTCCTTCGTTCTCGGTGGTTACTGTGCCAGTGTTTTAAAAGCTTGAGCGAAGTCTTCTTGGTATTTTTGCGATTTCTTCAACTCATCGTAAATAAGAAGTGCGAGCGCTCGGCCTGCTTCGACGTCGCTAGGGTGGTGCATGCCCGAAAGAACCCGGTGTTTTCCAATTTCAATCGATCTTGTTTCAAGTTGATCGCGTGTTTTAGAGTCAAAATCAGCCAAGATGAGAGCAAATAACTTTGAAAGCACGGCGTGGCCGCTAGGATAAGCGCCTGTGACTTCCCTAGGAACGCAAGGAGTGAGCGACGCCATGTAGAGAAAAGGGCGCTGTCTGGGAAAGTCTTTCTTTAATCTTTGGATAAAATAATCTGCATCGTTGCGAACTTGTTCAAAGAACGGTGAGAGCTTTGTAAGGCGCCCTTCATCTAGCGGGCCATGTGGCTTTCCGTAAAAACTTTTGAGACTGACAAAGACCTCGTTCTTGGCTGCTTCACAGTTCTCGGGTCTTCTGGTGTTTTGAAGGTCCGTGAGAGTTTTTTCATCTCGTTTCTGCGCACTACTACCCATTTTGGGAGGAAGGGGAAGCGCTTTCTTGAGTGTCGTGTAGAGATCTTTGCTGACATACAGAGGATCTTTAGGTGTCGGGTGGTGAACGGTATTTGCGTGGGTTGCAACCAACGTAAACTGAGAGCAAAGAATCATGAGAAGCATAGAAATCTTAAGCATGTCCGTTCTCCTTGAAAGGCTAAAGAATCATCCGGGCCTGCTTACTCTTCACATCGCTAAAACGCAATTATGATCTTTTTTGATACCGACGGCGCTCGAGGGTGTTTGAAGAGTACTCAACTTCGTCGACGAAGCGACGGGTCGAAAAATAGTTGTAGTCGATTTTTCCTTTTAAAATCAACGTCAAGCTCTAGCTGATCGATTGCTCCGCTGGAGAAGCTCTGAACTTCCCAAACAACCGCCGGCGAAGTTGAAAAATCTCCCAACACCCTCTGGAGAAGTTGAGTACCCTTGAAACAGCCCTGAGGAGAGGTTGATCACTTTCCGGGCACCCTCCGGAGAATCCGTCCCCCGGCGCCAGAGTGGCAAAGAGTTTCAACCTCTTCTGCATAGTGCGGCTGAGACCGGTTTGCCGCCGTAGAATCGGGATCGTTTATTCAGGTCAAGCAGGTACCCTCCGTTTTCTGCGGTGAAGGCTCGTCTTTCCTAGAAAGGTCCGTTTTCGTTTGGAGAATCTTTCATGATTTCTTGGCCCAAGTCCCAAAGTTCCACCACACGATCGTCTTCAAACCTAAAAATGTGCACGACAGCAACCGAAGGTTGATCAGGATTATTCCTCACGACAAGGGAATGGGTGACAACAGTATCGCCGTCTTCAAAGATCTGTTTCACCTCTAGAGACCTGTTGGGGCTTACTTGATGGGCCTCTATCATGGCGGCTCTCAAAGACTCACGATCCCCTTTGAAGTATTGGTTGTGGTGAATGAAAGTGGGTGCGATGAATTTCTCATACGCATCTTTGACTTGGCCAGAGGCAGCCATTCTTAAGAACGAGGTTGCCATCTCTTTTTTTGTCATGGTTTAAAAATCTCCCGTATATTCTCGTACTCTACCCACCATAAGGACGCGTGATGATTTCAAGAAAGTGTCCTGAGGGATCTTCAAAATAACATCCGCGCCCGCCATCGTGAGTATTGATCTTGCCTGGAATTTTTTTTGCCGGATCAGCCCAATAATCGATTTGGCGCTCTTTGATGCGGCTAAAAATTTGATCAAACTCACCCTCGCTGACCAGAAAAGCATAGTGTTGCGGCTCAATTGTGTCCGACGAATCAATGAAGTCAAGGCTCACGCCATTGCCGGTGCGGAGAACCAAAAAATAGCCTAGAAACGGCTCAGCTGGCGGCAAACCTAAGATCTCTGAAAAGAATTTCGCCGACTCTTCCTTGTTCTTCACGTTTACGATCGTGTGGTTCAATTTTACGGTCATGCGATCAGTTCTTTGGCAAAAGATCTTCTAGTTTGTCAAACGATCCCGTCCAGCCTTGAGTCATTCCGCTCTTAGCCTTATGAAAAAAGTCTTTCTCTTCGGCGGTCGCTGCGCCGTAAACCTCCCAAGTTACCGTGACACGAGTTTTTGTCGGGTCTTCGGCTTCAAAGACCACCGTCGTGTGCATCGTTTCAGGCCAGGTCGAAGCCAGAGGATGGCGAGAGACCTTTTCGTGTTCATCACAAAACTGCTGGGTATAGACGAGTCGGTGCGGGGGAGTGATTTCTAAGTAACGGGCGCGGCCGTACATCGTCACATCTTTGCCATTGGTCATCGAATAAAAGGTCTCGCCGCCGGTTTTAATATCTGCCCTAATGAAGCCCATAGTGAAGCCTGTTGGCGAGAGCCACTGAGAGAGGTGTTTTGGATCGGTCCACATTTTGTACACGGTTTCGAGCGGAGCATCGAAGCTACGGTTGATGACGAAGGGGTCGTTGCCGCTGGATTCTTGGGCCAGGTATTCGGCCAAGCGATCCCAAGTGGAATCTCCTCCCGCTTTTTTGATGAATTTCTTGGCTTCGGTTGCGGCTTCTGCGCTAGGCAGGGTCATCGTCATTTCCATCTTGGTTTTGCCTTTGATCTCGTTGAAGGTCACGGTCACCCGAAACAAAGGGGGGCGATCGTCGTTGCCACCGTGGTCGTAGACGAGCCTAGAGTATTTTTCGACTTCGAAATAAACCGTCTTATTGGGATAGTCGGTGCCGTCAGGGCCATGCATGGTGTAGGCCCAGTGTCCGCCTGGGCGCAAGTCTTTGCTGTGAGTGGTGAGAGTGAAGCCGCGCGGGCCCCACCACTGGGCCACCTGCTTGGGATCAGTCCAAGCCTCCCAAACCATTTTCACTGGGGCATCATAGATGCGAGTAATATAAAGTTCGTTAGGTTTATTTTTTGCGGACATGTTTTTTCCCTTTCGCACTTCTTTTAGTTTGAATCGATTTCAAATACGCATCTAAGCGATCAAAACTTTCTTCCCAAAACACTCGATACTGCTCCATCCAGTTGGCGATGTCTTTGAGCGGCATCCCGTTTAATTTGCAAGGGCGCCACTGCGCCTCTTTGGTCTTAGTAATCAGGCCTGCTTTTTCTAAAACCTTCAAATGTTTCGTCACTGCAGGCAGGCTCATTTCTTTTAGAAACGGCCGGGCAAGGTCAGTGACGCTCGCCTCTCCTTTTGAAAGCCTGGCCAGCATGGCTCGTCTCGTGGGATCTGCTAGGGCGGCGAAGGTTTGGCTAAGGTGGTCTTCCATGTTTTACCTAGTGGTTAATTAACCAATAAGTTAAATATAAAAGAAAGTGAAGTGTAGGTCAACCCCCGGATAGCACTACGGAGCGATATCTCTCGAGAATAAGATCGTTGGTTCACCCGCGTAACTAGTTCGCTTAAGTTCTTGATAGCCAAGTTTTTTTGCCAAGCGAATCGAGGCGGCATTCTCGGGGTTGATGATGCAAATGGTCTTGGTTTGTTTAAAATAAGCGTCGCCCCAAGCTACTATGGCTTGCAGAGCTTCTACGGCGTAGCCCTTACCGTGGGATTGAGAGACCAAAGCCCAGCCTATTTCTGGAAGACCTTCGACAGAAGGATCCAAGTTTCGTTTAAAATCGGCGAAACCCACTTCGCCAATGAAGCGCCCACTTAGTTTCTCCTCGACCGCCCAATACCCAAAACCCATTAAAGCCCAGTGCCCAATATAGTTCAAAAGTCTGAGCCAAGTTTGTTGAGCTGTCGAGGGTTTGCCGCCGATGTAGCGAGTGACAACCGGGTCAGACCACATCACGGTGCAAGCTTCATAGTCTTTTTTTTCATGAGACCGAAGCACCAGGCGTTCTGTTTCTAAAGAGGGAGCACGTCGCAAAGTTTTAGACATTTGCACCACCTTAGCGAAAGGGTTCAGAATAGAAAAGAGACAAGACTATTCTTGGTTGAAGAAGACTTGACAGGTTGGTTGGGCTGCAAGGAATATGTGGCCATGTTCAGAGTTTTATTCCTTTTTTTCGTGGTTACTTCGACCGAAGCGGCTACTACCCTTAAAGAATCGTTTCAAGCAGCGCTCAATCAGAGTGAATCGCTTGAAAGCCAGGAAAAGCTTGTTCTGGCTACAGAGGAGCGCTCTGCGCAGGTGCGAGGGAGTATTCTGCCAAACCTCACGGGTAACGCAAGCTACATGATTCAAGATCGACCGACAGATCCGCTGGCGGAGTCTTTTTTCCCGCGCAACCAGCCCGAAGCAAAACTCACGCTGAGGCAACCCATTTTTCGTGGGTTCAGGGAATTTGGCACCCTCAGACAGTTCGGGCGCCTGAACCAAGCCGAAAAGCACGCCTACGAGAATGCGAAACTATCGCTCTATAGCGATGTGGCTCAGAGCTACCATGCGGTGTTGGCAGCTGAAGAGAATTTGCGCAATATCAACGAGCAACTTGGGCTCTACGACGAGCGCATTGGTGATCTCAAACGTCGTGTAGGCGAGGGAACTTCGAGTGAGGCCGATCTGCTCGCATTGCAATCCTCGCGTGCGACTGTGCAGTCGCAGCTCAAGACGGCGCAAGCAGGTCTAGTAGCGGCACGTGAGGCGTTTGTTTTCTTGACGGGGTTGCCATCTGACACCCCACTTGCTCCACCAGAGCAGAGCCAGCCTAAACCACAGCCTGTAGAGGAGTATCTCAAGAGTATTGAGGGTCGCCCTGATGTGTTGGATTCTTCTGCGCGTCTCGACGCCGCAGACGAGCAAGTCGGTATTTCCAAGGGAGGGCATGCTCCGTCGGTCGATCTGGTGGGCAACTATTACTTCAAACGTCAATCCGATGTGTATAAGGGGATTGATTGGGATGTGCAGGCTGTATTTTCGCTCCCCATTTTCGCCGGAGGTGCGATCAGGGCTCAAGTAACGGAATCCGTACTGCAGCGAGAGCGCGCAGAGCTTGATCTTGGTCAACGGCGGCGTCAGGCCCAGCAACAAATCCGCACCCTTCACAGCGAATACGTCGCAGGGCTTGAATCGATTTCAGCGCTTGAACAGGGTTTGAGGCTAGCTGAAAAAAACTATCAGCTGCTCAAGCGCGACTTTCGTCGAGGCCTTACGCGTAACCTCGATGTGTTGCAATCTTTGATTTCGGCGCACGATCTAAGGCGCGAGCTGCTACGCGCGCGTTTTGTGGCGCGAGACAGGTGGGTACAACTGAATGTCGCCGCTGGAAGGGATCCGCTCCATGAGTAGCCTCTCAGATATTGCGATCAGGCGCCCTGTGTTTGCCTGGATGCTCATGTCATCGCTCATCATCTTTGGTTTTATCTGCTTTGGGCGCATGGGAATCAGCCAGTTGCCCAATGCAGACTTGCCAGTGATCACCATTACAGCAAAGTATGCGGGCGCTGCACCACAAGTCATGGAGGCCGACGTCGTTGATCCCATCGAAAATGCGATGATGAGCTTGGAAGGGGTGAAAAACGTCACCTCGATGATGCGCATCGGATTTGCGATGGTGACGATTGAATTCAATCTCAAGCGCAATATCGATCTGGCGCTGCAAGACGTGCAGGCGAAAATCGCTCAGGTCCAGATGGAATTACCGCGCGCGATGGATCCGGTGACGATCCAAAAGATCAACCCAGACGACTTTCCCATCATGTGGCTGTCGTTTGCCAACGACAAGATGTCGGTGCAAGACCTGATGATCTATGTGCGTGACCATGTGAAAGACAAGATCACCACCGTCCCGGGCGTGGGCAATATCTGGACCCCGGGTTACCTCAACCCGAACCTGCGTGTTTGGGTGAAAGAAGAACAGCTCGACCGTTACGCACTGACGGTGAACGATGTGGTCTCAACGATCCAATCTGAAAGCCTAGAGCCCCCTGGCGGCCGAATCGACTACAAGGGCAGAGAGTACAGCCTTCGAACTTTGGGAGAAGCGCGTACGGCTGAGAGCGTGGCCTCGATCCATGTAAAAAACCGTGGGGGGATGCCGAATTACAACCCAGTGCCAATCGGTCAGGTGGCAACGGTCGTTGAGGGAACCGAAGACGTGGTGCAGTTTGCGCGCGCCAACGGAAAACAAGCGATTGGCCTGGGCGTGATGAAGCAACGTGGCTCGAATGCCGTTGATGTGGCTAATGGGGTGAAGGCCAAGATGGAGAGGCTACGCGCCAGTCTTCCTGAAGGAACGCAATTCGAGGTGAATTTCGACGCCACCGAGTTCATCAAGGAATCGGTGGGTGAACTGACGCTCACACTCGTCTTAGCCGCGCTATTGACCTCGCTTGTTTGCTGGCTGTTCTTAGGATCGTGGTCAGCCACACTCAATGTGATTTTGGCCATTCCCACGTCAATTCTTGGGACATTCATCGTGCTCTATTCTCTCGACTTCACGCTGAACCTGTTCACATTGCTGGGACTTTCGCTTGCGATCGGCATCGTGGTTGACGACGCCATCATGGTTCTCGAGAACATCGTGCGACACCGCGAGAAGGGCGCGAGTCGGATGGATGCGGCCAGTGCTGGCACACGCGAGATCATGTTCGCGGCCATTGCCGCCACAGTGGCGCTAGTGGCGATCTTTTTTCCCATTGCGCTCATGGAAGGCATCATCGGCAAGTTTCTTTTTCAATTTGGCGTCACGATGAGCGCGGCGGTGCTGCTGTCGCTCGTTGAGGCGCTCACGCTCACGCCAATGCGCGCCTCGAAATTCATTGAAATATCTCACCGCACAACCCGTATTGGAAAAGGCTTCGAGAGCACTTACTCTTGGCTTCAGAAACGCTACACTGGGGCGCTTGGGGTCGTGCTTAATCATAGGTGGAAGATCATCGCCGGTTCACTCGTGTTTTTTGTCGTGAGTTTTGCAAGCGTTGGAGGGCTGAACAAAGAGTTCCAACCGGCGCAAGACCAGAGCATGGCTTTCGCGATGTTGACCACGCCAGCGGGTTCTTCGATCAGTTTTACCAATGAGCGTTTGGCGGTGGTCGAAAAATTTGTTTTGGGTCGTCCTGAAGTGGCCAAGACTTTTTCTGCCGTCGGTGGGTTCACTGGTGGCGAGACCAACAGCGCCTGGGTTTTCATCACCATGAAGCCAAAAAATGAGCGAAAACTGAGTCAACAGGCGTTTCTGCAGGTTTTGCGAGAAGAGATGGCCAAGCTTGTGCCCGACTCTCAGCCCGTGGTGCAAGACATGTCGCAACAGGGGTTTTCAGCAGGCACAGGTTTTCCGATCGAATTCGCGATTCTCGGGCCAGATTGGGCAAAACTTTCTGCGCTTTCAGAAGAGGTTGTCGGAAAATTGAAACAGAGCCCCCTGCTTACTGACGTCAAGTCCGATTACCAGTCTGGTGCGCCTGAGCTTCAAATCATTCCCAATCGCAAGAAGGCCAATGACCACGGCGTGAGTGTGGATGCGATCGGCATGACAGTATCAGCAGCCATCGCTGGCGTGGTGGCGGGGAGGTATCCCAAGGGCGGTCACCGCTACGATATTCGCGTGCGTCTTGAAGAGCGCGACGTGAGCCCGCTAGACCGAGTGCGTGGGCTCAAGATCCGCAACAACCGAGGCGAGTTGGTTCCGCTGCCCGCGGTGGTCGATATTCTTGAAAAACCAGCCGCCGCGCAGATCACGCGCAAGAACCGCTCTCGCGCGATCACGATCACCGGTAATATGGCTCCGGGCAAAAGTCAGCAAGCGGCTCTTGACGAAGCTCTTAGAATCACGCGCGCATCATTGCCGCAAGGCTATGACGTGATGCTGAGCGGAGGCGCTGAAGAATTCGCCGAAGCGTTTAAGGGCTTGGCTTTTCTATTGGTGATGGGCTTGCTTGTGGCTTACATGGTGCTTGCTTCGCAGTTCAATAGTTTTGTCGACCCATTCACTGTGTTCGTGGCATTGCCTTTCAGTTTCTCAGGCGCTTTTTTAGCGCTGCTGATCGCGGGTCAGTCACTCAATATTTTTAGCATCATCGGCCTTGTTCTTCTCTTAGGTATCGTAAAGAAGAATTCGATCATGCTCGTTGATTTCACCCACCGAAAGCGCGAAGAAGAAGCACTAGGCGTGCGTGAGGCGTTGTTAGAAGCATGTCCAATACGACTTCGTCCTATTCTCATGACATCGATGGCTACGATCGCAGGCGCTATTCCGGCGGCGTTGTCGTTTGGCCCAGGCGCTGAGGCCCGCGCTCCGATGTCGGTCGGAGTCATTGGCGGGGTTTTTGTTTCCACCATACTGACATTGCTCGTCGTGCCTTGCGTTTACAGTCTGCTTGCGCGCGTTGGGAAACGAGGGCCGACTAGCGGTGCTGCAAATGCAGCTTCGTGATGCTCGGACGCGAGTGCTCACCTGAGAGTGAAGTGCTCTCAGTCAAGCAAACACAGCAATAGAGAACTTTAAAAGTGCTCTTAATTTCCATTCACCAACGCATCAGGATCGGTAAAGGCCCGGTATACTCTCTCGGGCGGGGCAGCTAAAACGCGATGCAATTGAGCCGTGTTAGACATTTGCAGCTCCTTTTAAATGAACTCTAATGTGCTCCGTCCGCTTCGCTCATTTTTTTTAAAACTATGGCGATCGTTTCAGAATCCACATTGGCTTCTTTCATGAGCGAACGGGCTTTGCTGAAATCGTCTGAATCAATGGCTTCAAAAAAGTCATCGACCTTGTTTATCTCAGCCAACTTCTCGAGGACTAATGTGCCTTCAAAATCGTTCTCTTTCAATCGCCATCCGTTATCTGACTTTGGCCGAGTGGTCGTTCGCCGGTATATGTCGTTTTCTACGTGACGTGAAGGCAGTGTTGAAATTATTTCCCATTTTTGTCATGGCCTAAAACTATGGCACGAAGCATTGGATCAAAACGATAATTCTTTCCATCCGCCCTGGGGCGGAGTTCAGAGTAGCTTTTTGCAAAAGCTTCAAGCAAGTCTTCTTGTCTGTCGCGAACATCCTCAATGAAAGAGTCCCTTAAGCCAAGCTCCTTGATTTGCTGCTCGGTGAATTCATGCATCTGATCGTTAGAATAATGTATTCCATTGATCGTAGCCCCCGTATAGTCGATCACGATGCCTTTTTTCAAGAACTTATCCAAGCTCTGCTTCACATATTCAGAATCGATGGCAGAAAGTGCGATCTTGTTTACCGTCTCCGGATCAGTCGGGAGTCCCAGCCTAAAAAGCGAATGGCGAATCTTCTCTTCCGGCGGTGTACCTCGATTTTCGTTCAACGCCGCCTGAACTGAAGGTCCCAGTTTTTCGGAATTATTCTCAGGGTTGGCGCTCTTTTTTCGTGCGCGTTCAAAACAACTGGAAGAAATATAAGCGGGTCCTAGAGTGCCAACTCGCACTCGAAATCGTCCATTTTCCTCTATTTCGAAAAGAGTCGGTCCGAAATCCCATAAAGCAGGCATTTGCTTGTCTTCCAGCGCACAAGACTGAGCGGTGACGCGACCATTGATCGCTTCGGCGGAAAGGCGGTCAGGCATTAAAATCGAGGCAAGAGTCGCCTTGTGTAAACTAGTTAAGGCATTTTTTAGCAATATAACCTGTCGTTTTAGCGACAAATCACCTCGGATCTGAAGATGGTAGCCTTCGCAATCTTCCACAAGCCTGGCTCCTGATTTTGGAAGGTTGGCAGACTCGATTTCGTTTTTTGGAATAAAAGTGATGTCTCTCAACATATCCCCGATCGGACTGGAGAATTTCAGTTGGAAAAGTTTTTGCGTTTTTTCCTTAACGGAGAGACCGGGGTCTGTCTGGACCATTTCTCGAAGCTTGACATATTTTGCAAAATCTAGTGGCAGAAATTCTGCTGGATCAATCTGACCTAAGGCTTGCGCAAGGTCGGTGTGGTCGAAGTCCTTCGCTCCAAATACACGGCAAGTTGTTCCCAAGTGCTCACACCACTGAGGACCAGCATGCGATGTCAGAGGTACGAGCATCAATAACGAGGGAAGTAGAGAAAGCACCGGTAGCCACATCGAATCTTAGTATACCATATATTGTACAGTCACCAAGCTGAGCCAAAGAAACGGACGATAGAAAGCATCGTTGCTAACGTAAACTCATGTCGAACCGTTTGGCAAAATACTTTCTGAACCATCACTCCATGATGATCTGATCAAGCATCGCGATGGATGCATCTATTTCCTTTAGTTCCTGAGTGATCCATAACAAGATCTGACGGGTATAAGCGACTTTTATGTAAAGAGTATCTCTTCGTCGTAAGAGAGAGTCGTACTCATAATCATTCGGGACCGGTTCGATGTCTCTACGTAATTGGCCATTCTTGATCTCTAAAACTATAGCATCAAAGTTTTTGACCAATGAATTGTAAACGTCTTGTACCTTGGTTCTTGCAGTAGCTTTGCTCTCGCGTATTTGGCTGAGATTCTCTTTTAAGACCCTCGCTTTGTCTCTCATCCCATCGTTCTTAGCCTGCGAGACAGCTAGCATTTGACTGCAGTGTGCAAGATCGTTGCACAAGGGCTCAGCCCGAGCGACGCTAACCGCGGTACAAAACGTCATTACAGCCATGGCCGTTAATTTTTTATAATTCATATTACAACATCCGAAGCCTCACTTCCTAAGGTGTTTTGCACCAAAACACAATCCCAAGTGTCTTTGACAGGTGTTGAATTGTCTGGGAGATTTGGATCTGGTTCAAAGAAGGGTGATGGAGGAGATGATGAGGAATGGCACCCAAGAGTCTACTCACTTGAAAGTACATATAGCAGGTCCGGCGGTTAGCCTGTTTGGCCCGAACGCATCAGGATTTCAGCGCGAGTCTGTCACAGGGGCTGTCTTGGGCCGACTCTATTATCGTTCTAAAAGAGGTAAGTTCTTACCTGGGATCCTCGACGGTTTTGCAGCGGATGCAAACTTCAAGGCATGGAGCCTTAAGATTAGAAAAAGCCTTCGCTTTCAAAATGGCCGCGGCTTAGTTGCACGAGATCTTGAATTCACTTTAAACAATATCAGAAACACTAGGGTTCCAACGCCAGAGTCTTCGCTTCTGAAAGACATAAAAAAGATTGTCGTCAAATCAGATAGCGAAATTGTAGTTCACCTCGGCCAGCCCAATCCTTACTTCTTAGAGACCTTAGACGATCCATCCTTTGGTGCTGTTCCAAAAGAAGAGTTGAATACTCCTGGGTCAGACTTGATAGGAGCATCTCCGATGAGTGGTTCTCATTTGAGTTGGAAGAAGTATCCGGTGGGTGCTGGCCCGTATAAGATCACAAAGGCGGAAAGCGATAGAGTATTTTTGGAAAAGCTTGGGGTCGTGCCTACTCAAGCGCCGAACACTATCGAAATAGCCACTGGACCTTATGAAAGAGCAGACCTCGCACTTGGATTCGACGAAAACCCTGATGAGAAGAACTTAAAGGGAGTTTCTCTCTGCCGGCCCTGGGGAATTCTTGGCATTTATTTCAACTACGATTCAAAGCTCGCTCGTAATGAAAGATTTCGTCAGGCTGTAAGCATGGCGGTAGATCGAAAGGAACTTTCGAAGACCGCTAGAGGCTTAAAGGTTACTTCGAGCATATTGCCATCCAACCTCAATAAGAAGGCTAACGCCAATCTAAGATCGGATCAGGCCCAGGCAAAAGCGTTCTTCAAAGAAGTATTGGCCGAGTCGGATCGAGAGCTTTCAATCCCCATCGACAGAAAACATGCGAGTTCAGGGATTGCGCCTTGGATGAAGAAGCTCGAGGACCAGTTTAAAAGGTGCGGTTTGAAGGTGAGGTTTGTCATTTCGGATGACGTGATCCATTTCAAAATGGAAAGCGGTGCTCCTTCTCCGTTTCGGTTGATCACGTTCATCCCAGGCCTACCCCGGTCTAGTATGATTTTTCAGCTCTTTAGAAATGGATCAAGTTGGGTTCCTCATCTGGATAAACTAGATGAAGTCTATGAGCGCCTTATCGATAAGATTGCAGAGACCGGAAAAGAAGATGTGAGGTCTATTTCAAGGCTTTCGGAGTTGTTTTTAAAAAATGCATATGCGGTTCCTCTCTTTGAAAAGCCGCTAGGGATTTGGATAAACAAAGAGCGAATTCAAACGATTCACGAAGACGAGCAAGACTTGAGTTTTCGTTTTGAGAAAGTCTTTATGAAAAGAAATCAACGGTGAGGTATTTGGCTCTCGTTAGTGGGTTGTGGGGGCATGGGAGATCTGGTAAATTACCGCGACCAACTCTTGTTTAATCTAAGCTGAGACCGATCCGATGAGCTATAGGTGAAGATACCTCTAAAATCAGTAATAGTTGCGGCATTTTTTTCCTGGTGGCTCGCTTTTGCCGCAGACCCAGTCGTAAAGACCGATGCTAAACAGCTTCAGTTGAAAGAGATCGCGGCGATCGAAAAGGGGCTAAAGAGCCGATTTGGTTGGCGCGTAAGGAAAGCAATGACCAAGTTGGGGGTGGTTTACGCTGGTCGTGCAGATAGTCTTCCATCTGGTTTAGCAAGCGTCATCGAAGCCAACTTCAACGCAAAAGATTCAGATCAGGTGGAGGCCATTGGCAGGATATACCGTGATCGGCCAAATCTGCTTCCTATTGGCATTCGAGACCGTTTATTTGGAGCTCTTTCAAGACAGGAAGACGATTTGCGCCACAAGGCCTTGTCGGCTCTCAAAGAGATCTACCGCGGTCACCCAAAGACTTTTCCCTCCGAACAGGCAACGGGTTTTCTTATATCGCGCGCTGATATCGAAGTGATCGCAGCAGTATATGAAGGGCATCCTGGTGCCTTACCCGCTAGATTTAAGCAATTGCTATCAGACGGGTTGCTTCAACCCGCCGGATGGGTGACTGCAAATGAGGCTCTTCGCGCAACAAGTATGCTGTATCGGGATCGTCCGGAGCTTGTGAACGAAGACATGCTGAAGGGCATATCCCATCTGGCTAAAATCAGAAGAGAAGGTGGCTCAGTCGATAAAGCCTGGAAAACTATTGTTCAAATTTATGGGAAAAAGCCAGATTTCATTCCGAAACAACTTGTTCTTCAGATCGACCACCAAATTCGTAACCCGACCATAGAATATACTGAGGAAAGAACCCGTGAAACCAACAATGCTTTTGGACAGAGGTTTGTAGTAAGGGAATATTATACTGTTGAAAAGCATTATGATTCGGCAATCAAGGCCTTGGGAGCAGTGTATTTCGATAAAGCTACGTTACTTCCTGAGACTCTAAAAGAAGCAATAGCGATAGCTCTGATAAACCCAGTTGAGAAAATTAGGGATACCGCTTTTCAAAGTCTTAAGGGGGTATACTCAAGTCAAGAAGTTCTTCCACAGCGTTATCTTCAGAGTCTTTTTAGCGGATATATTGTTTTAGGACGGCCAAAGACTGACGTGGCTTATGGGTATCTTTTAGAAAATTTGTCTGCGGTAGAACCGGCATTGCGTTCGCCAGAAGATATTGCAGCAGCACTGAATTTCGATGACGGCTCAGTTCGTCTTTTCGGGAAAGCAGCACTCAGGCAGAGCAGCGTTGAAAATCAAACCAAAACATATCTCGCGATCGTTCGCATTCTTGAAGCTACCGAGGCTCCTAAAGTCAGCCCTTATGCCTTCGAGGCGCTCAGAGAGTGGAACGATCCTGCAGGACTCACAGTTAAGAAAGTCAAAAAATTAGCCAAGAAGTTCAAAAAAAATAGCGAGATTTTCGCTTGGCTCGAGGCAACCCAAAGTCGATTGGAGGCCAAAGAAGGGCGCCTTACACTGGCTCCTGCGGCAGAATGGGGAAACCTTTCTATTGCGGAGGAGGAAGGACAGTTGTCACTAGTTGATGAAAGCGCGGCACTTTCATCCTCTGAGGCCGAGAAAGAAGGTCGGTGGTGCCTTCGAAGAGTAGTGTCTATCCTCACAAAACCACTAAGAATAAAGCGGAGATAAGTTCCTGCACTACTTAGAACGCTAGCGAGCAATAGCCTGCGAGGAAGTTCTGCCCACAAAAAGTCTCGTGTGCGCTTCATGAACGGGTCGAGTTTTTTTCGACAAAGTATTGCGCGAAAAGATCAAGCGTTATCAAACGCCGCTTTCAGTTTCTTGATGTCGAGCTTTTTCATCTTCCACATCTCAGTCATCATGGCCTCTTTCTTCGCCTTGTTTTTCGTGGTGTTCCACTTGTCGAAGTCTGCGGGAGCGATCTGCCAGCGGACGCCGAACTTGTCGATCACCCAGCCGCATTCCACGGGCTTGCCGCCACCAGCTGTTAGTTTTTCCCAATAAGTATCGATCTCGCGCTGAGTCTTGCAAGGAACGACAAACGAAATAGATTCATTGAATGGCATATCCGCGAACCCATTCAAGAGCATGAGTTTTTGCCCCAAAATGGTGATGTGCGCGGTGAGTACGGAGCCTTCCTTAACTCCCATGGGGTTTTTGCCCCAATACGAGAACTTGCCGACTTTGGTGCCCTTGAAGACGGATTTGTAGAACTTCACCATCTCAGCAGCGCTTTTGTTAGACCAGATGCAGGCGTAGGCTTTCAGCATTTTTGAGTGTCTCCTGGTGCGTATCCTAGCTCGGCCGCGCAGATTGATCTACATGCCGTGCGTCGTCGCGGGCAACCCGTGGAGAGTGAAAGAAATTGAGGCTTTAATAAAAGCCATAATCTCTTCCATAATGATTTTTCCCAGACCCTGACCTTGGTAAGCAGGTTCCACGGCTATGTCGACCACTTGCACATGGCATCCGCCATCACCGACGACGCGCCCCATGCCAACGAGCTTAAAGATCGCTGCTTAGAACTGCACCTGAATCCCTGCACCGATATTTCTGTCCGTGAGCATAAGCCCTGCGGCCCACGACCACGAGGGGCCGTACATCAGGGAAATTTCATACTCAAAATCATGCCCGAGGTCGTGAGCTTGATTTGGCCGCCAAACCAGATCAGCATCGGTAAAAATGGTTTTGGTCCATTGAAACCGCTTTTCCACGTCAAAGCGAAACTTTCCACGGTGATCCACTAACGCGTGCGTTTCAATGAGCATCGGCAGCAAATATCCGATACCTGCTACCGCAGAAGCTTTTTTATCAAAGACGGTTCCGCCGCCCATAAGATGAAAATACTGATTGAACCAACGGTGATAGACGAGATCCCCTTCTACTTCCCAAGGTTCATTGAACGAGAGGTTTTTCCCCGCGGTGTTTCGGCCTTCCAATCTAGCTTCAACCTCATTCCAAGTCTGTGAAAATCTAAAGTTTGCTTGCGCGTGGTTAGAGGCGGCTTCCGCATTTCCATAAAAATACCAAGGGTCGTGCAAATGGTGGTCTTGGTGCTGGATGTGGGCGATTTCATGTTTTGGTGTGAAGCTCGAATATTTCACCACGCGCGCCATACCCGTATTCATATGAAAAAGGTTATGGCAGTGAAGCATCCATTCGCCCGGCTCATTGGCCAGAAACTCGATCGTACGACTCATGTGCGGGGGGACATCGACCGTATGCTTGAGAGGCGAGTAGTCGCCATTTCCATTCAGGACGCGAAAAAAATGCCCATGAAGATGCATCGGGTGGTGCATCATCGTAGAGTTTTCAAAGGTGAAACGAACGACATCACCTTCATTGATGACAATCGTTCGGTCTTCGTGGATTGCTTTGTTGTTGATGTGCCAGATGTAGCGTTCCATATCTCCGCCCAAGACTAGCTTTACATCATGAACCTTCGCCGTCGCAGAAAATGCCGTGGATGATGAAGCCCTGAGTTCGTCCACCGACAATGTTTCTACCGTTTTCCCGTCTGATTCGGGCCTGGAGGCGGTCTTTGAATGTCCCGCATGGTTCATATGATCCATATGCCCCACATGCTCGCCGTGACCTCCGTGGTCCATCGAAGCATACATGTCTGGAAAGGGCTTTATTGGCGCGGAGACTTTTTCCCCCATCCCGATCCACCCAGAGGCCGAGCCCGTTCCATCTTGGCAAGTTGCTTTCAACTCAAAGTTTTTGTCTTCCGGAACTTCAAAGAGCACGTCATAAGTTTCGGCCATGCCCATGAGCAATTCTTTGGCGTAGATCGGTTCAATGTCGACGCCATCAGCGGAAATAACCTTCATCGGCGATTGGCCGAGCGACACATAGAAGTAGCTTGAAGCCGCCGCGTTGATGATTCGCAGCCTGACTTTGTCGCCTGGATGCACGGTTGCTAATTGTGAGTCGCGCTTTCCGTTGATTAGAAACGCGTCGTAACCCACATCCGAAAAATCCATTCCGCCCATTCGGGTCCACTCGTTACCCAGATAGGTGCCAAGTCTTCCGGCTTGGATCGCTCCGAACCATGAACGCATTGTTCCCTTTTTGTAGAGGTAGTAGTCACCGTCTTTGCGCAAGTTCTTAAGTATGCTGTCACCGCTTTCATCAGCCCAATCACTTAGTACGACAACGACATCTTTATCGTAGGCGATTGTTTTTTTCTTCGGATGAATGACAAGAGCTCCGTAAACGCCTTCTTGCTCTTGAGTCATCGTGTGAGAATGATACCAATAGGTTCCGTGCTGCCTGATCTTGAAGCGGAATGTGTAATCTTCTCCGCTCTTGATCGGAGGAGAGTTGACGTAAGGGACGCCGTCCATCTCGGGCGGGAGCAGAATCCCGTGCCAGTGGACAGAGGTTTCTTGATCCGGAATGCGGTTTTTTACGACGATCTCGGCCTCATCTCCTTCGGTAAATTCCAAAGTCGGAGCGGGAATGCCCCCGTTCACGGTAAGGGCAAAGTCGACGGTCTTCTTTCCACTTAGATTGACCTTCTCGTTCTTGATTGTGAGCTCATAGTGAACCGTTTTGGCTTCTGCTTGAAAGCTTGTTAAAGGAAGTAAGGTAATAAAAATTAACAAAAATATTTTGAGAGTCATATTCATCGCTTAGTCGAGCGAAGCGTTCCTTAGTCTTAATGCATTTCCAATCACAGAGACTGAACTGAGGCTCATTGCCGCGCTTGCAAACATTGGACTGAGAAGGAGCCCAAGGAATGGATAGAGCGCCCCGGCGGCGATCGGCACCCCAAGGACGTTGTAGACAAATGCAAAGAAGAGATTCTGACGGATATTTTTCATCACGGCCTCACTTAGGTTTATTGCGCGGACTATTCCTCTCAGGTCCCCTTTGATGAGTGTTATGCCTGCGCTTTGAACAGCGACATCAGCGCCGGTTCCCATCGCAATTCCCACGTCTGCTTGAGCGAGGGCTGGCGCATCGTTTACGCCGTCTCCCGCCATTGCGACCTTCCGCCCGTCGGCTTGAAGTTTTTTTACGATTTCATTTTTCCGCGAGGGAAGTACATCAGAATATACCTCATCAATTCCTAGTTTTTGGGCGACCGACCGAGCAGTAGCCTGGTGATCTCCGGTGAGCATCACGAGTCTCAATCCCATCGCGTGTAACGACTTTATTGCTTCGGGAGTTGTTTTTTTGATCGGATCAGCTACGCCAAACACTCCCGCCGTTGTTGCGTCGACAGCCAGAAATAAGACCGTTTGGCCGTCTCTTCGTAGCGTTTCGACCGTTGTTTCTAGTCCTGAAATGGTGATTCCTTCCGACTCCAAAAGCTTTGCATTTCCTAGCAATACCCTTTTCCCGTGTGCCTCGCCGCGAACGCCCATCCCAGTTACTGATTGAAAGTGGGTGATCCCGGGCGCGTGAGAGATGCTTCGTTCTTTCGCGCCTAAAAGAATGGCCGAAGCCAACGGATGCTCACTCCCTTTTTCTAGCGCAGCGGCCAGACCTAATATTGCGGACTCCGTAAATCCGGAAGTCGATTTGACCGTAACGAGCCTTGGTTTGCCTTCGGTCAAGGTTCCTGTTTTATCGAGAACTAGAGTATCGATTTTTTCCATCCGTTCCAATGCTTCCGCGTTACGAATGAGGACGCCCGCTTGCGCTCCGCGTCCGGTGCCAACCATAATAGACATTGGAGTTGCAAGGCCCAATGCGCATGGGCAAGCAATGATGAGGATAGAGACTGCGTTGACGAGTGCAAAAGCGTAAGCAGGTTCCGGGCCGAAAACCGCCCAAACAACCGCAGCAACTATGGCGATGGCCACAACGAGAGGGACGAACCATGCCGAGACACGGTCGGCAAGGCTTTGAATGGGGGCTCGGCTTCTTTGAGCGTCGTTCACCAGTTTCACAATTTGAGCAAGAAGCGTGTCCTTTCCAACGCTTTTCGCTTCCATGATGAAACTTCCCGATTGATTGGTGGTTCCTGCCGTAACTGATGAACCGGTTTGTTTTTCAACTGGCATCGGTTCGCCTGTAAGCATCGATTCATCCACTGAGCTTCCCCCCGATAGAACGACGCCATCTACGGGGACTTGTTCACCGGGGCGAACTCGCAGACGAGATCCGGGCTCGACAACGCTAAGGTCGACATCTTCTTCGCTGCCGTCTTCACGTACGACGCGCGCTGTATTAGGGGCGAGTTTAAGAAGAGCTCTAATCGCGGAACTGGTTTTTCCTCGCGCTCTTAGCTCAAGCGCTTGACCGAGAAGGACGAGAGTGACGATCACGGCCGAGGCTTCAAAGTACACATGGACTCGCCCATGAGATTGAAACTCTTCGGGAAATATTCCGGGAGCTATCGTCGCAAGAATACTGAAGAGAAAGGCAACTCCTGCTCCCAATGCGATCAAAGTGAACATATTGAGATTGCGAGTTTGGATTGAAAACCATCCGCGATGAAAAAGCGGATGCCCGGCCCAAAGAACAACGGGTGCTGCAAGAAGAAGTTGCCCCCAATTCATAGAGTTGCCGGGAAGCCACAAGTGAAATGGGTTTCCTGGAATCATTTCGCTCATCGCGAGCACTAAGAGCGAAACTGCAAATGGGATCGACCACTTCAATCTCTTCGAAAAATCAAGAAGCTCGGGATTCGGGGCCTCTTCACTTAGCGAAACTTCCTGCGGCTCAAGAGCCATTCCACAAATCGGGCAGCTCCCCGGACCCTTTTGTTTTACTTCCGGGTGCATGGGACAAGTGTAAATAGCATCCTGCGATACGGTATGCAGGCTACTTTTGCCTGCATCTTTCTGAAGGTACTTGTCTGGGCTTTTTCTAAAAGACTCTAGGCAACTCTTCGAGCAGAAATAGTAGGTCGTTCCGTTCAACAAGTGGTTTCCGGCTGAGTCATTTGGATCAACATCCATTCCGCATACAGGGTCTTTCACCAGTGAACTGTTTGGTTTGGAAGTATGACAACACGAGTGCTCGTGATTCATAGTGATGTCCTCCGAGTCAAAAGATCGGTCAGCTCTCTGATTTTCTCATCGATCTGAGGCTTGTCCTTCGAGAGCAGGGCCGAGCGTATGCAGTGTTCGAGATGCCTTTCAAAGATGCTGACTTCAACTGAACGAAGCGCGGCCATTACTGCGCGAAATTGAACCAAAATGTCGACGCAGTATCGTCCTTCCTGAATCATCTTTTGGACTCCGGAGAGCTGCCCCTCAATTCGGTTCAGCCGAGGCAGAAACTCTGAATGGTCGGGGTGTCTATGCTTGCTATAGGTTTCGCAGCAACTTTCAGTAGAGGACTTAATAGATTTCTTGGTTTTGATGGCTCTCATAGAGACAATATACCCCCCAGGGGGTATATTGTCAAGGTAGCCCAAAAAACATCGATCTGCCCAATTGTGCCACGTCAAGCTAGCACCGCCGTCAATGTTAACTGGGGAAATGCTGGGGTAATGTGCCTTCTATTTGGAGGCGGTCGGTCCAGATCAGCGTCATCAGGTCCTACCTATATTTATCGCTGTTCAGTGTGCAGAAAAACCTTTCGGCGGAAGTCGATGAATCCATCATTGAATGCCCATAAAAATTCACGAGGGCATCAATGCTATGGAACGTATGGTGTCTAGGTCAAAACCGAGTGGTAAATTGCATTCTCGTTGATATTTCATTCCTTCGCGGGACCTTTTCAGGCTCGGTTGACTAACTCTATCGATCCGCTTAACCCATAGGTAATGAATCTCAGTATCTCATCTTCTAAAGAATGGAAGTTTTGGATTTTTATAGTTTCTGTTCTTCTGGCTGTTACTAGCGCCATCGCTATAACAGAAGTAGAGGCAGATGACGGGCCGCCGATTTTTTCAACTTTCAATGCCTTCAAAGAAGCTTATCAAGCAGCGGAACCAGACTCTCAAGAAAAGCTTCTCGATTCGTATATCAAGCATCAGCAAAGGCATGGTGGTTTTCCGATCATAGATCACAATGGCACAGTGACTTTCTTCTATCGTTCAACTGAAAATCAAACTGCTGTTAATCTTATCGGGGAATTTAAGCCAGAATCATTTTACAGCATTGGATGGGACGAAACTGGAGTTCAGATGTCACGCCTTGCTGAGAAAAGTGATGTGTATTTTACGCAATTAAAGTTCCAGGCAGATGCTCGTCTAGAATATTTGTTTGTTGTTAGCGGAGAAAAGAAGCTCGATCCATTAAATCCAAAGACGTACTTTAATGGGCCAATTGTCAGCGATGCATCAGAGCTTGTGATGCCCAAGTATCCGCTAATCAAAGAAGCGAAATCGATTCCCACGGAGTCTAAAGGAACGATACAGGCAGTTTCAGCGGACTGGGTAAAGGCGCCAATTCACGTTTATTTGCCTGCTGGTTATGATTCCAAGAAATCTTATCCAGTGATCTACACCGCTGATGGCAGCGCATGGATGAAATACATGAAGCTTCCTGAAATGCTAGATCAGTTGATAGCAGAAAAAGATATTGAACCAGTGATCGCGGTGATGATCGATCCAACAGAAGACCGTAGGAACTGGTACCTCTTTAATCCAGACTATGTCAGGTATCTGGAAACGATCATTCAATATGTAGATAAAACGTTTTCAACTAAAGCAGATGCCCGCCATCGATTTCATTTTGGAACATCCGCTGGAGGAAGGGCTGCCTTTCACGCTGCTTTTGAGCGCCCGGA